>DATBRP010000136.1:0-1533 GCA_036560245.1 Hyphomicrobium sp. | reverse complement strand
GCAAAGCCGCGCGTTTTCAGCGATGCCAAAAAGTCTTCGAGGTCTTTCGGCTCGACGGGCTCCCTGCTGTAGCTTCCATCGATACCGTATTGGCGCAGCCAATAGTTATGGATCAACGGCGAGCGCGAATGCGATATGGGCCAGCCGATCACACAGGCGCGCGTCATGCCGTGGCCATGTCTTCGCGGCGCAGCCGCGCGAGAAGCGGAAGTAGTGGTATGCCGAGGATGGTGAAGTAGTCGCCATCGATCTCATCGAAAAGCTGCACGCCAAGTCCCTCGAGTTCGTAGCAGCCCACGCTCTGCAGCGCCTGGTCTCCTAATTTTTTGAGGTAACAACCGAGAAATTCGTCGGAGAATTTTCGCATCGTCATTTCGGCGGCCGCGATGGTCTGCCAATGAACGACGCCGCCGCGCGCGAGTGCGACGGCTGAAACAAGTTCATGCGTCCGACCGCGCAGCATCGATAAAATATCGCGGGCTTCGGTGAGGTTTTCCGCCTTCGCGAAGATCCTGCCGCCCAGCGCCAGCACCTGATCGGCGCCGATGACGAGGGCTTCCGGATGCGCTTCGGAAACGAGTCGAGCTTTTTCGGCAGCCAATACGCTGGCGATGTCGGCGGCTTCGGCCTGCGATGTTGCATCGAGGATCGCATCGCGGACGGCGGCTTCATCGATATTGGCCGGGATCACATCAAAGACGAGCCCTGCCGCCTTGAGCATGTCCCGGCGCGCGGCGCTGCCCGACGCAAGAATGAGTTGGCTCGCCTCAGACATGGGACGACTCCGCTTCCGATTTCAATCCGGATTTGCGATCTTGCAGGAGTTTCAGAATCATCGTTGCCGATTCTTCAATCGACCGCCGTGTAACGTCGATGATCGGCCAGCCGTACTGCGCCGCGACTTTGCGCGTATAGGCGATTTCGGCCGTGATCATGTCACGATCGACGTAGCTTTCGAGATCGCGGTCCGCCATCAGCGCGGCTCGGTTGCGCCGGACGTCGGCGATCCGGTCGACGTTGGCAATCAGACAGACGACGAAAGCGGTGTGCGGTTCCATAAGCTGCTCAGGCAACGCCACCTGCGGGACCAGCGGCAGGTTCGTCGTCTTATAGCCGCGCTGGGCGAGATAGAGACTCGTCGGTGTTTTCGACGTGCGCGAAATGCCGAGCAAGATTATGTCGGCGTCGCTCAGGGTGTCCGGCAGGCGGCCGTCGTCGTGCGCCATCGTGAAGTTCATCGCATCGATGCGGCGGAAATAATCAGCATCGAGCACGTGCTGGCCGGCGACGGTCGGGGTTTGCGGGGCGCCAAGATAGCTTTCGAAGACTTGCATGATCGGCTGCAGCACCGCGAGACAGGGAATCTTCAATCGCTGGCAATGCTGTTCGAGCTCGTCGGCAAGCGCCTTATTGACGACGGTATAAAGAACGATGCCGGGCTCCTGCTCGATATCGCTCAAGACACGCTTCAGTTGCCGTTGCGTGCGGACCAGCGGATGAACGTGCTCGATGGCGCGAATGTTTTGATATTGG
>DATBRP010000135.1:0-3559 GCA_036560245.1 Hyphomicrobium sp. | reverse complement strand
AACACCGAGATCACAACCTTCCCCGGACGTTTGTGGAAAACGGCTCTTTATCCGCAAGCCAAGGAGATGGCGGCATTCGACATTCCTGCCGAAGAGCAGAAGGTGCCGAAAGTCGATTTCAATACCAAGTAGCGCTGGCGGCATCCCTTCTTGACAGGAACCCGTCCGATGGCTGGCGCAGCGATCGCCGCTCGGTCTTTGGCGTTACCAAACCAGCGCGTGCGTAACGCGCTGGTCGTCGCGCTCGCGCTGCTATGCGTATTTTCCGTGCACGTCGCAATCGCGATCGCAGCGCCGACATATCCTGAACTGACGGGCCGCGTCACGGATCAGGCCGGCCTTCTCTCGCCGGCTGACAAGGCCGATATCGAAAACGAGCTGGCCTCGCTCGAGCAAACCTCGACGGATCAGCTTGCCGTCGTCACCGTCAAATCGCTCGAAGGTTATCCGATCGAGGATTACGGCATCGGCCTCGCCAGAAAGTGGGGCATCGGTCAGAAGGGCAAGGACAACGGCGTCTTGCTCATCGTCGCGCCGAACGACCGCAAGGTCCGCATCGAAGTCGGCCGCCGCCTCGAACCGATGATGACCGACACCATGTCGGCCCTCATCATCGAGAATGCGATCCTGCCGAAATTCCGTCGCGGCGATTATGCCGGCGGCATCAAGGACGGCGTGCGCGACATCAAGACGGTCCTGTTGGGCGACGCTGAGGAAGTTAAACGTCGCGCGCAAGGCGGACGGACACCGCACGACGATCCGACTGCGATGATCCACTTGCTCGTCTTCTTCCTCATCTTTGCGCTGATCATCTGGATCAATTATCGCAATGCGCAGGCGATGGGCGCTGGCATGCCGGGCGGCCCCCGCCGGCGCGGGGGCGTCATCTTCATTCCCGGCGGCTCCGGCAACTGGGGTGGAGGCTGGTCCGGGGGCGGTGGTGGCGGCGGCTGGTCCGGCGGTGGCGGCGATTTCGGCGGCGGTGGCGCCTCAGGAAGCTGGTAACGACGATGACGGAACAACGGCAACACGGTTGTGATCTATGACCTTCATCAGCAGTAAGGACGCCGAGCGAATTTCACAGGCGATCACTGACGCCGAACGCACGACGTCCGGCGAGATCGTCGCCGTCGTTGCTGAACAGAGCAGCCGCTATCAACATATCCCGTTCATGTGGGCGGCGTTGCTGGCGCTCGTCATTCCGTGGCCGCTCATCCATTTCACCTGGATGAGGGTGCAATGGATCTTCCTCATTCAGCTCCTCGTCTTTCTCGCGCTCCTGGCACTTGCGTGGCACCCCAAGGTGCGGATGGCGCTGGTCCCGAAGTCGATCGCCAATGCCAATGCCAAGCGCCGCGCCAGCGAGCAGTTCCTCGCCCAGAACCTGCACACCACGACAGGCCGCACCGGCGTACTGCTGTTCGTTTCCGTTGCCGAACAGCGCGTTGAAATCATTGCCGACAGCGGCATCGACGCCCGCGTCGAGAAAGGGACGTGGCAAAAGATCGTCGACGACCTGACGCGGGATATAGGTGCCGGCCGAACGACCGGCGGCTTCGTTCACGCCATTCAACGCATCGGCGCGCATCTCTCGGAGCATTTCCCGCCCGGCTCCATCGATCCGAACGAACTTCCCGACCATCTGATCGTTTTGCGAAACTGACAGCGGGGTGTGCTAGAGACGCTTCGCAGGCGCTGCGCACGGAGGGGAAGCGATGGCGACAGTCGATCTTAGCGGTTCGGCCGCAAGCGAAGCATCAGCGACAAACGCCACTGCCATACGCGCGCCTCTCAGGGCCCGCGTATCGTGGATGCTTTACGACTGGGCCACGCAACCGCACTACACACTCGTGCAGACGTTCCTGTTCGCACCCTATTTCGCCAATTCGATCGTTCAGAACTCGGCCTGCGGCACGCTGATCGCCCAGGGCAGCGAGAAGGCCGCGTGCGGACAGGCGCTCTGGGGCTACGCCGCATCCGTCGCCGGCCTTTTGATTGCTGTCTTGAGCCCGTTTCTCGGCGCAGCCGCCGATGGACGCGGCGCACGCAAACCCTGGATGGCAGGTCTTTCGCTCGTCTTCCTCGCAGGCCTCAGCGCGCTCTGGCTCGGCCAACCTGCGGCCCCTTTCACGACGATCCTGCTCGTGCTCGCAGGCTTCATCGCGGCGACCTTGGCTGCCGAATTGATGAGCGTTTTCTCCAACGCCATCATGGCCGGCCTCGTACCGAAGGACGAACTCGGCCGCCTCTCGGGAACCGGATGGGCCGTCGGCTATTTCGGCGGTCTCGTAAGTTTGGCTCTCGTCGCCGGACTTCTGGTGCCGATGCCGGGTGAACCAAAAACCTTGCTCGGACTTCAGCCGCTTTTGACGCTCGACGCCGCTGCGCACCAGAGCGACCGCATCACCGGACCGTTCGCAGCCGTCTGGTTCGCGATCTTCATCATTCCGTTCTTCCTGTTCGTTCCGGACAGAAGGGCCTCTGGAATCCGCCCGCATCCCGAACGCTCAGCCCGGGCTGAGCTCTGGGACACGATCAAATCGCTGCCCTCGACTCCGAGCCTGCTGATCTTCCTCATCGCGCGTATGCTCTTCACCGATGGCTTGACTGCTATCTTCGCGTTCGGGGGCATTTACGGAGCTTCGGTCTTCGGTTGGGGACCGCTAGAACTCGGCATATTCGGGATCATACTGACGCTCGTTGGCGCATTCGGTGCGCTGATTGGCGGTTATCTCGATGACCGGTTCGGCCCCAAGACCGTGATCATCGTCGCGCTCCTCGCCCTCATCGCCGGAGCCATCGGAATTCTTTCGGTCGACAAGACGCACATCTTTTTCGAGACCCAGGTCGCCGAGAAAATCCCCGGCTCGAAGCCATTCTCGTCGATCGGAGAGCAGGTGTTCCTAGCGTTCGCCATTCTTGTCGGTCTCGTCGCCGCGCCCGTGCAGGCGGCGAGCCGCTCGCTCCTCGCGCGCTTGGCACCGCCGGACAAGATCACGCAATACTTCGGGCTCTTCGCCTTCTCGGGAAAAGTCACGGCGTTTCTGGCGCCGTTCTTCGTCGCTTTCCTCACGCAGGAAACGGGCAGCCAGCGCATCGGCATGTCGGCCGTGCTAGCGTTCCTCGTGATCGGCGTCGTGATGATGCTGTTCGTCAGAACCAGGCCACGCGCGATCTAGCGTCACGCTAGTGCCGGAAGTGACGGACGCCGGTGAAAACCATCGCGAGCCCGCGCTCGTCGGCGGCCTTGATGACGTCGTCGTCGCGCATTGACCCGCCCGGCTGAATGACCGCCGTAACGCCGGCTTCCGCCGCCGTGATGAGGCCATCGGCAAACGGGAAGAATGCATCCGACGCAACAACCGCGCCGACCGTCAATGGCTTATCGAGCCCCTGGGCTTTTGCAGCTTCGGCTGCCTTCCACGCCGCGATACGCGCAGAATCGACGCGGCTCATCTGACCGGCGCCGATACCGACCGTCGCGCCGCCTTTGGCGTAAACGATCGCGTTCGACTTGACGTGCTTTGCGATCTTGAACGCGAACCTCAAATCCGCCAGC
>DATBRP010000134.1:0-6621 GCA_036560245.1 Hyphomicrobium sp. | reverse complement strand
CGAGCAGGCGGGCTCTAGCTGCTCTTCAAACAAGGTGCAAGGCTGGCAACGGCTTAGGCAGCCTTCACTGCCCGCCCGCAAGGTCAGGATCGACCTGGATGCGGTCATTCCACGCGGCAGCCTCGGCCTCGGCCTTCAGGCGCTGGGCCTTCGGCAGCTTGGCAACCATGTCGTCGAGTTCTTTGTCCTTAAAGCCGTTTTTCTTGGCGATCAGACGCCATTTGGCGGCTTCGACCGGATCCTTGGGCGTTTTGATGCCGTCGCGACAGAGATAGGCCATGCGGTTCTGAGCGCCGGGAATGCCTTTGTCTGCCGCTTCCTTCATCAGTACCGCGATCCGCGGCTCGTCCTTGGTAAGGCCAAAGCCCTGCAGCAGCCGCACGGCGTAATCGTACTGAGCGACCGCAAGACCCTGGTCGGCGGCGCGCGATAGCCAGCGAGCAGCTTCCAGCGCATTCGCTGCTGTGCCAGTTCCGGTTTGGTAAAGTTCGGCGACATCGTATTGCGCTTGCGGCAGGCCCTTTTCGGCCGCGTAGCGAATGTGTTGGAAGGCGCGGATCGGATTTTCCGGCTTGCCGTCGCCTTTGAGAAACAGAAGTCCGAGATTGTAGTTGGCTTGGGGGTGCCCGGTCAGCGCCGCCTTCTCGAACAATTCCGCGGCGGCCTTGCGATCCTTCTTGACGCCGCGGCCTTCCGCCAACGCCACCCCGGCCGCGAACGTGCCTTGGATATCGCCGAGCTGAGCGGCCTTCGCATAATTTTCGTAAGCCAGCTTGTCGTCCTTTTGTACGCCGAGGCCGTCGGTGTAGATGCGCCCAATCAAGGTGAAAGCCTGCGGTTCGCCGCGCTTTGCCGCTTCTTGCGCCAGCTTCATCGCCGTCAGGTATTGGCCCTGATCAAAGGCGAGGTAGGCGGCATTGTCGCCGGTGGGCGCCACCATCGACGGAATATTTTTTTTGATCTCGGACGTGCCCGATTCCGCAGGCGCTGCTGGTGCTATCGATTGCGGCCGCGGCGCCAACGGCGGCGGTGGTGGCGGCGCGGATTTCGGCACCGGTGTTTCGCGCGAAAACCAGGAGCTGCTATCGGCGGCGAGCGGCCCGGCAAGCAGCGGTGAGAACAGCGCCACGGCCCCGAGACGGATAAGCGTTTTCGTTGAAACGCGCCTCACTTCGCCTCCTCAAGCAGCGTGACGGCTTGCGCAAAGGCTCGCACGCGCGCGACGGCTTCTGAAGCAGAATCTTGCGGCGTCAATGTCACGCTGACGAAATCGGCGCCAGCTTCGGCCAGACGGTGGGCCTGATCCGCGTCGGCAACGTTGAATGCGACGCACGGCAGTTCGAAAACCTCGCTCCACCAAGAAATGAGATCGAGCTGCCGCTCGGCGGCGCGAGCACGATCCTCGACGTGTGGCGGGATGCCGAATGCGACATAGTCGGCATCCGCCTCGCCGAGTTCCATCGCATCATGACGCGTTCGTCCGGCATCCGCTCCGACAATCGTTCCAGCGCCTGCGCTGCGACGGGCATCCTTGAACTGCCGGACGACATCTTGCGCCCACGGAATATGGACGCCGTCGGCGCCAAGCGCGGAGGCGCGGGCTGGATCGGAGACGAGAAGCACGGCGGCCCCCATTTTCTGCGCCAGCGATATCAGCGGTCGCGCCATTTCCGCATCGAGCGTGGCATCACCAACTGAACGGATCAGCACGCTAGCGATCGGCGCGGCGTCGAGTACGGCGGACAACACCTCGCGCGCCGCGTCCGACGGCGTCGGGGCAATCTCGAAATCAACATATAGCTTTGCCCCGCTCGGCACGCTCATCTCTCCATCTTCCTGTGCGCTCTTCGAAGCCGATTGCGGCAGAAACAAGAAGCGCTTTGTCTTCACATGGTTTCGCGCAACACTCGAATCGAGTTTTCCTAGTCACAGACTTGTTTTTTCGCCGGATTTTTCCACTTCGACGGTTTACCAGCCTAAGCGAACGGGTCATGTTTTGCTTCAGCCCGAGATTTTCGGCGTTTTTCCGCCACCATGAGAGCCCACGAACGTCAGCAGCACTGGCATCGGCGCGCTTCTCGCCTAACGGAGCCATTTGGGAATGAACAAGCTCTCCGCTCTTTGCGTTCTCAGTCTCGGCGTTTTAGCGTTTTATTCGGCTGACAGCGATCTGTCTCTGGCGGCTGATGCGAATTCCCTGGTCGCGCCCGGCGGCGGCACAACGACCTACTTCCCGCCTTCCACCGCTCCGGCGGCCGCCACGCCCGACACGACGGGCGCCATTCCGAAAGCCGATGATACGGCAACGCCGTCGTCGGCCGAGACTACGCCGACGCCATCGGCCGAGCCAGCGCCGTCGACCGCGGCCGTAACGCCACCGCCCGCAGCAGAGACGCCGCCGCCGGCAGACGCTACGCCAGCGGCTCCGGCGACTGCGGCTGTAACGCCGCCGCCACCCGCAGACACCACGCCATCCGCGTCAACGCCGCAAACGGAAACGGCTCAGCCGTCGCCTCCGCCCGCCGCTCCCGTTGCGACGCCGGTCGTCGCGCCGGTCAGCCCGGTCATCGAAGCGGTGCGCAAGAGGCTCGCGGAAAAATCGCTCGTCGGCAGAGAAAATCTGGCTGAGGACGTTGCCGCCGCCGCCGACTTCTACAACACACGCAATGAGCCGTTATGGATCAAGGACGGCAGCTACAACGAAAAAGGCAAATCTATCATCTCCGATCTCAGGAAGGCCGATGATTGGGGGCTCGAGTCCTCTGACTTCAAGGTCGCGGAGCTTGGGCACGGCGCTAGCGCGGAAGCGCAGGGCGCGGCGGAAGCGCAGCTGACGCTTTCTGCTCTTAAGTACGCGCGCTTTGCTCGCGGCGGCCGCCTCGATCCGGTGGCGCTCAGCAACATTTTGGACATGAAGCCGCCGGTCAAGAATCCCAAGACCGTTATGAAGGAACTTGCCGAAGCGTCTCAGCCTGGCGCCTTCCTGCGCGGGCTCAATCCGCATCACCCAGGCTTCGAGAAACTGCGTCAGGCGCTTCTCAAAGCTCGCGGGCCGCAGCAAGAAGAGGACGCGAGCGATCCGGCGCTGCTGGTCAAACTTCCACGCGACAAGCTATTGCGCCCCAGTCAGAAAGACGATCAGGTTTCGTTGCTGCGCCAGCGCCTCAAGGTACCTGCGGAAAATCCCGCCGACGAACAAGTCTATGATGACAAGCTCGTGGAAGCCGTTCGTGACGCGCAGCGGGCAAATGGGCTTCGCGTCGACGGCGTTGTTGGCAACAGAGTACGCGATGCCCTCAACAGCGAAGGCCAGCCGAAGCGGAGCGATCCCGGTCGCAATGTCGATCGGCTGATTGCCAATATGGAACGCTGGCGCTGGCTGCCCGAAAATCTCGGCTCATTCTACGTGATGAACAACATCCCTGAATTCGTCAGCGAGATTTGGAAGGGCAATCAACGGGAGCTCCGGCAGAAAATGATCGTCGGACAGCCGTCTTGGCCGACACCGGTACTTTCCTCCAAAATGCAGTTCGTGATCTTTCACCCCAGTTGGGGAATGCCCGACGGCATCAAGGCCAAGGAGCTTCTGCCACGCCTGAGAACCGCATCGAGTTCGGGTTTCGATTTCTTCGACCAGCTCTTTGGCGGCGGTGGCGCCAGCAGCGGCGGCGCGCGCGTTCTCGAAGCCTATAAGCTGCAGGTTTATTACAAAGGCCACCAGATCGATCCGAACTCGGTCAATTGGAACACCGCTGACATCCGGCAGTATAGTTTCACGCAGCCGCCGGGTGCCGATAACCCGTTGGGCCTCGTGAAATTCCGCTTCCCCAACAAGCACGACGTCTACATGCACGACACGCCCGAGCGCGGTCTTTTCTCACAGACGAACCGCGCATTGAGTCACGGGTGTATGCGCGTTGGGGAACCGCGCAAGACTGCGGAAATTATCCTCCAGGAAGACAAGGGCTATTCGCCGGAGAAAGTCGGCGAACTCTGGGATAGCGGCGCCAGCGTCACGCTCAGTAAGGAAGTGCCCGTCTACCTCGTCTACTTCACGGCTCGTGTTGAAGACGACGGCCATCTCGCAACTTTCGGCGACATCTACGGCAACGATGAGCGCGTGATGTCGGCGTTGCGCGGGCATCCGGTGCGCTATACCGCGCCGGAGAATATCGATCCGACCGAGGCAGATCAGCCCGGTGCGGATAACGTCAGCGACGCCGGCTCGGACAACTTGCAAGATGCCCCGCCACCCGCAAGAACGACAAGAAGTGCGAGGCGCGCCGATAGCAAAAGGCGTGGTCCAAACGCGAGCACCAATACAATTCAGGATGCGCTGTCGAACATCTTCTTGAACTGAGTTTCACCCTGTCGACGAAATAAAAAGGGCGGCCCGCGAGCCGCCCTTTTGCTTTCGGATAAGAACTTTCGCGCGCTGCTTACGCCGCCTTTTCGAGCGACGGGCTCCATTTGCCGAGTGCGGCGAGACTATTCATCTTGGCGCGGTGCGTGAAAGCGCGCTGACCGGCAGCGACGTTTTCGGGTTTGCCGCCCCAGGCCTTGATCGCCGCGGCTTGCAGCGCGCGGCCGTAAGAGAACGTCAGCGACCAGGGCAACGGACCGGCTGCATTCATCAGCGACAGATGTTCGGTTGCTGCCTCGTCTGATTGACCGCCGGAGAGAAACGCAATGCCTGGCACGGCTGTCGGCACCGTTTCCTTGAGGCACTTGATCGTCTTCTCGGCAACTTCGGCGGCGCTCGCTTGCTTCGCGCTCTTCTGGCCAGCGATGATCATGTTCGGCTTCAGCACCATGCCTTCGAGACTGACGCGAGCATCGTAGAGTTCGCGGAATACCGTGCGCAGCACCCACTCGGTCACGCGATAGCATTCGTCGATGTCGTGCGAGCAGTGCGCGCCATCCATCAGCACCTCGGGCTCGACGATCGGAACGATTTTCGCCTCCTGCGCGAGGGCGGCGTACCGGGCGAGCGCGTGGGCGTTGGCCTTGACGCAATTCCAGGTTGGGCACCCGTCGGCGATCGTGATGACGCCGCGCCACTTCGCGAACCGTGCGCCGAGTTTATAGTATTCGGCGAAGCGCTCGCGAAGACCGTCGAGTCCTTCGGTGATCGTTTCGATCTTCGACGTGGGCCCGGCGAGAGGCTTGGCACCGAGGTCGACCTTGATGCCAGGGATCGAACCCGACGCCTTCATAATGTCGACGAGCGGAGTGCCGTCCTTCGCCTTCTGGCGGATCGTCTCGTCGTAAAGAATGACGCCCGAGACGTGGTTCTTCATGCCCTCGGTCGCGCGAAACAGCATCTCGCGGTAATCGCGGCGGCTGTCTTCGGTCGACGTCAGTTTGATGGTGTCGAAACGCTTCTTGATCGTGCTGGTGCTTTCGTCCGCGGCCAGGATACCCTTGCCAGGCGCAACAAGAGCGCGCGCGATGTCTTCGAGTTTTTCGCTCATATCTGCCTCCAAGCGCCGTTTCTTCTTAGTGATACTAACGAGAACGGGCGCCGTTCAATGGCGCCCGCTCGATTTCGGCTAGATCAGCTTTCCCATCGCGACGGCCGTATCGGCCATGCGGTTCGAGAAGCCCCATTCATTGTCATACCACGACAAAACGCGCACCAAGTTACCATCCATCACCTTGGTCTGGTCGAGGTGCAAGATGGACGAACGGCTATCGTGGTTGAAATCAATCGACACGTTCGGCTGGTCGGTAACCCCGAGGATGCCCTTGAGTTCCTGGGAAGACGCGCGTTGCATCGCCGCGTTGACCTCGTCTTTGGACGTCCCGCGTTTTGCGACGATTTTGAAATCGACGACCGAGACATTCGGCGTCGGCACGCGGATCGCGGTGCCGTCGAGGCGGCCGTTGAGTTCCGGCAGCACGAGGCCGACCGCCTTCGCCGCACCCGTGGAAGTCGGGATCATCGACAGCGCCGCGGCGCGGCCGCGATAGAGATCCTTATGCAACGTATCGAGCGTCGGCTGATCGCCCGTGTAGGCGTGGATCGTCGTCATGAACCCCTTGTCTATACCGACGAGCTCGTTCAGCACCTTCGCGACCGGGGCCAGGCAGTTCGTCGTGCACGAGGCGTTTGAAACGACGAGATGGTCTTTGGTGAGTTTGTCGTGGTTGACGCCGTAGACGACGGTGAGATCGACGCCCTCCGCCGGTGCCGATACCAGCACGCGCTTGGCGCCTGCATCGAGATGCAGCTTCGCCTTGTCCTTCGATGTAAAGATGCCGGTGCACTCGAGCGCGATATCCACACCGAGAGCTTTATGTGGCAGCTCGGCTGGATTCTTGACCGCGGTGACTTTGATCGGCCCGCGGCCGACGTCGATCGTGTCGCCCGACACTTTTACTTCGTGAGGGAAGCGCCCGTGAACGCTGTCGAAGCGCAGAAGATGCGCATTGGTCTCGACGGGGCCGAGGTCGTTGATGGCGACGACTTCGATATCGGTGCGTCCGCTCTCTATGATTGCGCGCAGCACGTTGCGACCGATGCGGCCGAAACCGTTGATCGCCACCTTCACTGTCATTCTGGGGAATCCTCCGGGATCAGAAACTGGGCGCGGCATGACTAAGGGAACGGACCGCCGC
>DATBRP010000133.1:0-6192 GCA_036560245.1 Hyphomicrobium sp. | reverse complement strand
CGCCCAGACCTCGCGCTCGCCGGTGGCGACGCGAAGCTGTTCCACGGCGGCGTAGTAGACGCGCATGCCGACGAGCGCCGACCGTAGCACTTTCGATGTTGCCTCGGGACGCTCGAAGGTGAACTGAGCGTCGAGATATTGACGCGGGCCTGTATGGCCCTTGAGGGTTATGCCGATATCGGCATAACCCTCATAATGCCGCCTTCCGGATTATGCCGCGCCGACGTTTTGACGTCTCTGAACAGCGTTGTTGTCGGCGCGGCATGTCGGCATAATCAGAGTGCCTCAAGGAAGGCGAGCAGCGTGTCGTCGGGCCGGTAGCGGCAAAGAGGCGCTTTGACGGGTTGCGTTCGCGCCATCGCCTTTTCCTTCAGCTGGATATCGGCGTGGATGTACATCTGAGTCGTCTCGACCGATTCATGGCCGAGCCAGAGCGCGATGACGGTGCGGTCGACGCCGTTTTGCAGGAGCTGCATCGCCGCGCTATGGCGAAGCACATGGGGCGTGACGCGTTTCTTTTTGAGCGTCAGGCATTTCTTCGCCGCCGCGCCCACGTGCTTGCGCACGATGCGCTCGACGGCGTCGCGGCTGAGCTGGCCATGGCGATTGCTGACGAAAAGAGGGTCTGTCGGCGCTCCTCCTTGCTCAGCGCGCCACTCGCGCAGCATCCTCAAGCTGTCCTTGCGGATCGGTGTTGCTCGCTCCTTACGCCCTTTTCCTATGCACCGCACGTGCGCGCCCGCATCGAGCACGATGTCCTCGCAGGTCAGGTTGATTAGCTCCGAGACGCGCAGCCCCGTCTGTAGGGCGAGCGCCAACAGCGCACGATCGCGCCGGCCGTGCCAAGTCGACAGATCCGGCGCGGCTATGACCGCTTCGATTTCGGCGCCTGTCAGATAATCGATCGTTCGTTTTTCGTGGCGTTTCGCCGGCATGGCAAGCACCCGCTGGCAATGATGCAAGAGCTGCGGCTCGTTGACGGCGACGTATTTGAAGAACGAACGGATCGCCGACAGACGCGTATTCCGACTCCGAGCCGTGTTGCCTCGCGTCCGCTCGATATCGGCCAGGAACATACCGACCATATCGGCGTCAATGTCCGCTACCTGCAATTCCGTCGGAGCTCGGCGGAGACGATCAGCCGTGTATCTCAAGAGCAGACGAAACGTGTCTCGGTAGCTCGTGACCGTATTCGGGCTTGATTTCAGTTGGGAGTCTAGGCGTTCTGTGAAAAAGCGCTGCAGGTATGGCGCGAGTAGGTGCATTTTCATCGCGCCCGACCCTCCGCCAGAGAGCGCTCCGCACGCATCGACGCGAGCTGCAGCAACTCCGGCACCGCCTCGATATACCAATAGGTACAGTCTGGCTGTGCATGGCCGAGATAGGTGGTGAGCTTGAGCATCTCCCGGTCGGGATCAAGCCCCTTGCGATACCACCCCATGATCGTCCGAACGGCGAAGGTATGTCGCAGGTCATGGATGCGCGGCCCGCGCCCATGCTTACAGAAGCGTTGTGTCTCGCGCAGGCCGATGTCTTGGCAGACGCGCGCGAAGGTGTAGCGTGCGCAATAATCCGTTGACCGCCGACCACCTTCATTCCGGAAGAAGGCTCCCCGCGTTTCTCCGAGAAGCCGCATCCGTTCGACGCGATAGGCGTGTAGCCGTTTGACGGTGCTCCGGGCAATCGGCACAATGCGCGCCTTGCCGTTCTTGCCGCGCTTCACCGTAATCACTCCCGCGTCGAGATCGACGTCGTCATCGTCGAGCTTCACAGCCTCGTTGATGCGCAATCCGGTGACGGCGATCAGCCCGAACAAGGTCGAGCAAGTCCACCCTCTGAGACCATAGTGGGAAGGCAGCTTCGCGGCGCGCCCAATGATCGTCGCGATCTCGGCATCGGAGTAGATGTAGGGTCGCGTCCGACGCAGCTTGCGCGGGATTAGCCCTGGTGGTGGCACCTCTGTTCGGGCGTCGTGGCCTTGCAGCCAACAGGCAAAGCCCCGCACCATGCCGAGCCGTGCGGACCAGGTATTATTGTTCGCCGAGCCGAACGCGGTCTTCCAACGCAGGAATAGATCGACCGTGACGTGATCGACGCCTTCACGATCGGCGAAGGCGGCGAAGCCACGCAGCACACGGCCCGGGTACGATAGATCGTAGCCGAGACCGCGGCGCACGGCGAGATAATCGTCGACACGTTGTGAAAGCATGGTCATGTGCGGCCTCCCTGACTCGGCCAGGAGCGTGCAATTGATCGCAACCCTTCGACATCGTGCTTCGCGTAGATCATCGTCGATGCGCGCGAGCGGTGCCGCAGCACGTCGCCGATCTCGTCGAGGGAAGCGCCTTTGCGCAGCATGTCGGTCGCAAGGCTGTGCCTCAGTAGGTGTGTGCCGATATACTTCTGTGGTGGCTTGAGTCCGGTCTGGTCGAACGCGCCACTGAGTACCGTGTTGAGTATTTGAGCATTGACGAAGGGCCGATACGGAACCGTGTTGGAGACGAACAGGCTACGAGACGGCCCTCGCCGGCCGTTCCGTATGTAGTCGACGATCGCCTTGCCGGCGTCCTCGGGAAGCGGCATGCGGTCATGGCGCTTGCCCTTGCCGCGGATCAGGATCGTGCCGGCGCGCCAGTCGATGTCGTCGAGTTGTATCGCGATGACCTCCGGCCCGCGCAGACCGAGGCGGGCGAGAACGAGCAGCATCGCATAGTTGCGACGACCGACCGCGTTATCGGACCAGACCGCATCTATAAGCCTCTGAATGTCTTCTGGCTTCAATGATCGGGGGAGATGAGTATCGCGAAACCTGGCGATGAGCGGAAGGCTGCTGGCCAGATCGCGTTTCGTTTTCCCGCTCCAGAACAGGAACCGGAATAGGTTGCGCAGGTGCGTCGGCGGCGTCTTGTCTCGGTCCGGCTTTTCTCGCGCCATGATTTTGCGGAGGAACGCGATGATATCACTCGGCGTTATGTCGTCGAGGCGCCCGATCTCCTCGCCGAAACGGAACGCCATGAAGCGATCGAGGAAGCGTAGAGAACGGTAGATCGTTGCCTTGGTCAATCCGCGCTGATCGCGAAGATAGGCCTCGTACTCCGTGCGCAGGCAATCGAGCGCTGTCGGCGCTTTTTTCGGCGGTTCGGGCGGTCGAGCCACTCCAGCTTCGACAAGGGCGTCAATAAAGCGATTGAGATAGAGCTTCTTACGACTGCGAACGCTCGGTTTGACGCCATCGAGAATGGCGGCGCGAAGCTGAACGATGCGCTTCCCTGTGAGATCAGCTTGAACGAGACCTCGCCGCTCGACGGCTCGGCAGAACAAGCCGGCGGTACGGTCATGGGCCCGCAAGGTGTCGCGGGCGTAGCCCTCATCGCTCAGTAACTTCAGGAACCGTGCTCGATGAGGCGCTAGCCAGTCTGCCGGCTTCGCCGCTTTTTTGCTCTGGGCGCTTCGTAACGACATGGTCGCTCCTTTCGGTTGGACGAAAGGGGTGGACTTACCGTTAGGGACGACGGTTACGAAACCATTTGCGCAGCCGCAGGAGGCGCAGCCTGATTATGCCGACACTCGTCGAGCCTGGACGCGTTCGGTTTCGACCCTACGTCCAGCCACGCGGCATAATCCGGAAGGCGGCATTATGAGGGATTGCATGTAGAGCCAGCCCATGGCCAAGTCCTTGCATTGGGTGGATGAAGAATTGGAGGAGGATGAAGACGGCGCGTGTTGACGACGCGGGCGCCGTCGTGAGGGATGAAAATTCCCGGCGATCAGCTGGCCAAAGCGAGCCGTTGCTCGGCTTCGTGGATGGCGGCCAAGGCCGCCTTGAAGACCGCCCCATCCTGTTCCTCCGCAAGGTTCGTCCGCTCGGCCACATTGATGCAGCCGGCGCGGATGTCGGCGTCCGTGACGGCGCCGGCGGCGATCGGCGTCAGCGTCTCGTCGGTCTCGATGATTTGGGCGATCCGCGCGCGAACCTTCGCCTCAACAAGGCGCAGCAGGACATGGACGCCAAGGCCCGGCGCGGTCGCGAGCGGACCATGCTCGGCCTCGTCCAAAAAATCGCCGAGAATGTCCTCGGTGCTCTTGCCCTTGATCGCATCGGCGGTGATGAGCACGGCCATGCCGCCGAAGCCGTCCGGCCGCATCTTTGTGCAGGTGAATGACGTGACGATGGTGACGTGATCAAGCGTCGCCGAGCGCTTGACGACGCCTTGAAACAAGAACTCGAACGATGTCTGGCTTAGATCGAGATCGACGTACTCATCGTCGTCGCCTGCCTCTTTTAATTGTTCGCGCACGAATGCGACAGCTTCGCTGGGAACGCCGTTCGAGGCCGCGAGCGCGGCGCGGATCGTTTCGATCGGCAGCTCGAATTGATTCCGCGGTGACGTCTCCGCGAAGAAATACAGCCCGGCGCCATCCGGCGCGCTCTCGAAGATGTGCGTCAACAGCAGGCGTTCGAGCGCCGTCATGTCGGTGTTCAAAATCGCCGGTTGAACGACCGTCGGCGAGTGATAGTCGGCCATGTTCTGTCCTCCGGAAATGCGAAAAAAACCGGCGCGATGGCCGGGCTTTTGGATGGAATTGGATGGGGAAATCTGCGCCGGACGGTTTTGGCCGCCCGGCGGTCGGAGGGTTATTCGGCCGCGGCGGCCGCGTGCGGCTGTTCTTCCTCGGCCTCGAGTTGCGCGTCGTCTTCGCCAAGGAAATCCGGCAGAGCCTCGGCCTCGCCAACCTCGCCGATTGGCGCGTCGGCCTCCATCCCGGTCTGCGCGACACGCAGCGGCTCGGGCAGCCAGCCCGCGCCGTCGAGCAACCGCTCGGCCTCCCTCGCCATGTCGGCTTTCTTCAGATGCTCGATGAGCCGCGCCGGCTGCTCGCCCTTCGCCTCGCGCACGGCCTCGATAATGCGGACCTTCGGCACCCGGCCGAGATAGTTCTCGACGGTAGGCCGCCAGCCGGCGGCGGCCATGTCGAGATCGGCGGCGCGGGCGAGCTGGTCGCCATGTGCGAAGGCGTCCGGACGCCGGTTCCACGGCTCTTTGACCACGTTCACGGTGAGCGCGGCGCAATGAGCGAGCAGCGCCGTTTTATTTTCGCGGTCGAACGCCGTCAGCGCGTCCCAAAGATCGACCGAATTCTCCGGCAATCGCTTGGCCCATTGCTCGTGCCGGGCGTCGATCGCCCTGGCCGAGGTGGTCTCCGCCAGCCCCGGCGCCTGAGCGCCAAAACTCGAATCTTTCGCCGTGATCTCCAGGCAGCTGTGAGAGGCATGGCGATAGAACGCGCCGAGGCAGAGGGCGTGCAGCACCGCCTGGAAGGCGACGTTCGGCTCATTGGCCAACGCATCTCGCAGCGCCAGGGTGCGATGGGCGGTCAGTTCGGTCACGAGCCGATCCGAAAGTGGACGGATGGCGTCGTCCTCCTCCGGCGTGTTGCCATCGGAATTTTGGGCGCCGCCGATAGTGATGACGGTCCCCTGAACTACGCTGTCGGAGCCGGCGATCCGCAGCGCGTCGCTTTCACCGCCTGTAACAGACAGGGCCGGCGCTTCGTCCTCCGAGCGGACGAAGCCGCGTTCGATGCGCAGCGCGCCTTCGCTATCGATGCTGACAAAGGCGCCGGCACGGGTGATCTCGGCCTGCTCATAGGTGACGGGCCGGTCATCGAAAGCCGCGAGCGCGGTCTCGATTTCGCCGAACCGCTGGTCGATTTCGTCGGGCAACTCGTCGGCTTCGGCATATTGCTTTTCAAGCGCCTCGTTTTCGGCCTGCAGGGCGTCAAAGCTCGCCCGCTCGTCCTCGGTGAGATCCACGGTCGCGCCGGCAAGGCGGCGCAGACCGGCGGTGTGGCCATAGGGGAAGTCGGGCGCGACAGAGATCCATTTCCAACCTTCGGCCTGCAAGGCTTCGGCCTCGGTCTGAAGTTTTTCGACTGCCAGGCGATCGAGCAACGCCGGATCCTGCAACCAGCCGCCCTCGTCATGTTGAAAGAGATCGCGCATGACAATGCCGCCGGCGGCCTCATAGGCTTCGACTCCAACGAAGCGCACGCGCCGATCCGAGGCGCGGACGGCGCCGTCGGTGAGCTGGCGGCGGATGTTGTAAGGCTCCCGGTTGTGCGAACGGGACAATCCCTCCCAAACTTCTTCCTGGCGCGCATGGTCGCCGTTGACCGTGAACGCCATCAACT
>DATBRP010000132.1:0-18195 GCA_036560245.1 Hyphomicrobium sp. | reverse complement strand
TCCGAATGGGGAAACCCACCTTCGACATCTTGAAATTTGCACCCCTGGCGCAAGCTGCGGGTGCGGATTTCAGGGTGTCACAAGAAGGTATTTAGCCCTGAATACATAGGGGTTAAAAGCAAACCCAGGGAACTGAAACATCTCAGTACCTGGAGGAAAGGACATCAACCGAGACTCCGCGAGTAGTGGCGAGCGAAAGCGGACTAGGCCAGTGATAAAGCAATGACAACTGGAACCATCTGGAAAGTTGGGCCTCAGCGGGTGACAGCCCCGTACAGGTAATGCAGAGCTTTATCCTCGAGTAGAACGGGACACGTGCAATCCTGTTTGAACATGGGGGGATCACCCTCCAAGCCTAAGTACTCCTTACCGACCGATAGTGCACCAGTACCGTGAGGGAAAGGTGAAAAGCACCCCGACGAGGGGAGTGAAATAGTACCTGAAACCGGATGCCTACAAACAGTCGGAGCCCGCAAGGGTGACGACGTACCTTTTGTATAATGGGTCTGCGACTTAGTCTGACGAGCAAGCTTAAGGCGATAGCTGTAGGCGTAGCGAAAGCGAGTCTGAACAGGGCGTTCAGTTCGTCGGATTAGACCCGAAACCTGTCGATCTTGCCATGGTCAGGTTGAAGGTGGGGTAACACCCACTGGAGGACCGAACCGGTGTCTGTTGAAAAAGCCTCGGATGAACTGTGGCAAGGGGTGAAAGGCCAATCAAGGCAGGAAATAGCTGGTTCTCCGCGAAATCTATTTAGGTAGAGCCTCAGATGAATACTCCAGGGGGTAGAGCACTACATGGGCTAGGGGCCCCTACAGGGTTACCAAACCTAAGTAAACTCCGAATACCTGGAAGTACTATCTGGGAGACACACGGCGGGTGCTAACGTCCGTCGTGAAGAGGGAAACAACCCTGATCGCCGTCTAAGGTCCCCAAATCACTGCTAAGTGTGAAAGGATGTGGGAATCCCATAACAACCAGGATGTTGGCTTAGAAGCAGCCATCATTTAAAGAAAGCGTAACAGCTCACTGGTCTAAACAAGGGTTTCTGCGCCGAAAATGTAACGGGGCTAAAGCAGTGTACCGAAGACGCGGGTGTACAGCAATGTACGCGGTAGCGGAGCGTTCCGTAAGCCTGTGAAGGGAGACCCGTGAGGGCTCCTGGAGGTATCGGAAGTGCGAATGCAGACATGAGTAACGAAAGGAGTGTGAGAAACACTCCCTCCGAAAGTCCAAGGGTTCCTGCGTAAAGTTAATCTGCGCAGGGTTAGCCGGCCCCTAAGGCGAGGGCGAAAGCCGTAGTCGATGGGAACCACGTTAATATTCGTGGGCCAGTGGGTGTGTGACGGATGCAGCAAGTTGTCGAGGCTTATCGGATTGCCGAGGCAGCGAATGTGTCCCAGGAAATAGCCCCCACATAGACCGTACCCGAAACCGACACAGGTGGACTGGTAGAGAATACCAAGGAGCTTGAGCGAAGTGTGCTGAAGGAACTCGGCAAATTACCTGCGTAACTTCGGGAGAAGCAGGCTGTCTTTTCGGGCAACCGGAAGGGCAGGACACAAACTAGGGGGTGGCGACTGTTTACCTAAAACACAGGGCTATGCTAAGTCCAACGACGACGTATATGGCCTGACGCCTGCCCGGTGCTGGAAGGTTAAGAGGAGAGGTTCACGCCTTGAATCGAAGCCCCAGTAAACGGCGGCCGTAACTATAACGGTCCTAAGGTAGCGAAATTCCTTGTCGGGTAAGTTCCGACCTGCACGAATGGCGTAACGACTTCCCCACTGTCTCCAGCACACACTCAGTGAAATTGAATTCCCCGTGAAGATGCGGGGTTCCTGCGGTTAGACGGAAAGACCCCGTGCACCTTTACTGCAACTTTGCACTGGCAATCGTGACTGCTTGTGTAGAATAAGTGGTAGGCTATGAAACCTGGGCGCTAGCCCGGGCGGAGCCGAAATGTGAAATACCACTCTAGTGATTATGGTTGTCTAACCGCGGTCCGTTATCCGGATCCGGGACAGCGCATGGTGGGCAGTTTGACTGGGGCGGTCGCCTCCTAAATCGTAACGGAGGCGTACGAAGGTTGGCTCAGGTTGGTCGGAAATCAACCGTCGAGTGCAATGGCATAAGCCAGCCTGACTGCGAGACTGACAAGTCGAGCAGAGACGAAAGTCGGTCATAGTGATCCGGTGGTTCTTTGTGAGAGGGCCATCGCTCAACGGATAAAAGGTACGCCGGGGATAACAGGCTGATGACGCCCAAGAGTCCATATCGACGGCGTCGTTTGGCACCTCGATGTCGGCTCATCACATCCTGGGGCTGGAGCAGGTCCCAAGGGTATGGCTGTTCGCCATTTAAAGTGGTACGTGAGCTGGGTTCAGAACGTCGCGAGACAGTTCGGTCCCTATCTGCCGTAGGTGTAGGAGAATTGAGAGGATCTGTCCTTAGTACGAGAGGACCGGGATGGACGTACCTCTGGTGGACCTGTTGTCGTGCCAACGGCACAGCAGGGTAGCTATGTACGGACGGGATAACCGCTGAAAGCATCTAAGCGGGAAACCCACCTCAAAACGAGTTCTCCCTCGAGAGTCGTGGAAGACCACCACGTTGATAGGCCGGGTGTGGAAGCGCTGCAAGGCGTGTAGCTTACCGGTACTAATAACTCGATAGACTTGATTGCTCTCATTTAGCAATGCTCATCGAAATCGCTTACGAGAAGAGCGTCGCGCTGCGAAGCGCGGTTCGAATTTCAATCTGCGTGCTCTGCGCTGGCCTTCGGGCGAAAGCGCGAGCTCGATGAGCGTAGGAATTTAGAAAGACCAAAGATCAGAAGTCATATGACGTCTCCGCCGACCTGGTGATTATGGCGGGGTGGCTGCACCCGATCCCATTCCGAACTCGGCCGTGAAACGCCCCTGCGCCGATGGTACTTCGTCTTAAGACGCGGGAGAGTAGGTCGTTGCCAGGTCTGCCGAGACGTCATGTGAACTTTTATTTTGCGCCTTCCGACTCCGCTTCGCGGAGCCGGCCGGAAGGCGCGATCAGAAAAAAGAAGTCAATCTCCTCTTACGATCAAATCAAAACGCGTCGCTGTGCCTTGTGCCAGCGGCGCTTTTTTTGTTTTTGAATTCTGCCATTGCCAGGGCACTCGTCATCGTTAGAATTTGCAAACCGGGGAAGCGAAGCGGGGGCATCGGGACCAGCGGGAAGCAGACATCGCGATATGCTGCAGTATTTCTGGACGAAACTCTATTCACGCTGGCTCCGTGAACAACTCTTGCGCCAGGCGCCCCCGGTTTCGTTCCGGCATGGCACTGGCCGGAACCTTATCCTCGGCATCGGCAGGAACTATAGCATCGCGGATTTGCGCCCGTTCGTCCGTTCCGCGCGCCGCCATCACGATTGCCGAATCCTGATGGTGATCAATAACGATAGCGGGCTCGGCAAAGCGCTCGATGCCGAAGGCGTCGACTATCTGCTCGACGACGGTTGGTCGGGGCTCGGGCAGCCTCACATGAATTTCGCACGCGTTGCCGATTATATCGCCGTGCTGCAGGGACTGGGAAATCAAGTCGAACGCGTGTTTCTCGCCGATACGCGCGACGTCGTTTTTCAGCGCGACATTTTTCAATCGCAGCCGGATGCGCCGGTGATATTTTTTGAGGAAAGCCAGGGCTTTTCGCTCGATGTCGCCGGTTGGAACGGCAATGCCGTGCGGCGGACCTTCGGCAGCGAAATTTACGGGCGCATCAAACACCACGAGGTGATTTGCAGCGGCACCGTGCTCTGCCGTTACGATGACGCGATCATGTACTGCTGGCAGAAACTCCTGCTGGCTCAAATGGTGGGACGGCGACACCATATGCGTCCGGGTCTCGATCAGGCCACGACTAATGTCGTTGCTCGTTTGAATCTTGTCCCTGGTTCCTTGGTTCAACCCTACGACGGCGTCGTGGCGACACTTTCCGGTCCGAACAACAAGTTCGTGACGATATCGAAGACCGATCAGGTTCTGGTCACGACGACAGGAAATGTTCCGGCCGCCGTGCATCAATATGATCGGGTGCCCGAAATTCGCGATTTCGTTTATGCCGCCTACGACGGTCCGAAAGGCGTTCGCGCCGGCGACAAGTCGAAGCGTCGCACTTTCGGAAAGCAGTTGCGCGAGATTTTCGGGCTCTAATTTGCCCCGGTTCGGCTCGGGGCTTTTTGTCGGTCGAACCCAATAAATCGCGCTTCGATCTTGCCGCATGCGGCGCGCTGGTTCTTTGAACGATTCCAAAGACTGAAATATTCTTGACTATTTTTGTGGCGGCAGCATTAGGTGGTGCTTACCTGATCTCGGGACCTTGAATCCCGACCTATTAGGAGTGGTTATGAAATCCCCGTCGACCGGGCGTCTGTTCGCCCATCTCCGCTATTTCCCTGCCTTCGTCGTTGCTGCAGCTATCGCGTTTGCGGGTGGCGATTATTTCATCGCGACTGCTCAAGCGTCCGATGAAATGGTCATCGAGATCTCCATCAAAGATCACAAGTTCGAACCGGCGGCGATCAAGCTTCCGATCGGAAAAGCGGTGAAGCTTTCGGTCAAAAATCTCGACGCTTCGGCCGAGGAATTCGAAAGCAAGGATCTCAATATCGAGAAGGTCATCGCCGGCAACAGCGACGCGACGATCCGTCTGAAGCCGCTCGAGGCCGGCACTTACATCTTCTACGGCGAATATCATGAAGACACGGCCTTGGGTCACATCGTAGCGGAGTGACGGATCGATGCTTGCTGCCCTCGTCATCGTTTTTCGCGAAGTTCTTGAAGCTGGGCTGATCGTCGGCGTCGTTCTTGCGGCATCGCGCGGCGTCCCTGGTCGCAATGGCGCCGTTTCGCTTGGCGTGCTTGTGGGAATCCTCGGCTCGGTCATCGTCGCGATGTTCGCCGCGCGCATCTCGGATGCGTTCGACGGGCGCGGGCAAGAAATCTTCATCGCTTCGATCCTGTTGTTTGCCGTCGTCATGCTCGCTTGGCACGTCGTCTGGATGGCCGAACACGCGCGCGAGATGACGCAACAGTTGCGCAAGCTCGGCAGCGAGGTTGCCGCTGGAACGCAATCTTTGTTCGCCTTGGGCGCCGCGGTCGCTATCGCGGTCATGCGCGAAGGCAGCGAAGTGGTGCTGTTCATGACGGGCATCGTCATGCAGGGCAAAGACAGCGGCAGTGAGCTCCTGATCGGCTCGGGCCTCGGGCTCTTGCTGGGCGCGGGCGTGTCGATGGTTCTCTATCTCGGTTTGGCGGCTATTCCCCTCAAGCGGATGTTTTCGGTGACTGGTGCTCTGGTGACGCTTTTGGCCGCGGGGCTCGCAGCCTCGGCCGTTCAGAAATTGTCGGACGCCGGCCTCCTGAACGTTTTCGATACGAAGCTCTGGGATACGTCGTGGCTGCTTTCGGTCGACAGTTGGCCGGGCCGCGTTCTGCACGTGTTGATCGGCTATATGGATCGCCCGACGGGCATGCAGCTGATCGCCTATGTGCTCACGGCCGGCACCATATTCGCGCTGGCCTATTCGCGCAGCGCGCCGGCAGACTCGAGGCGACCGCAGACCAAGTCGTTGAACGCCTAAACCCAGACACTGCAAAACCGATATTCGACGGCCGTGAACGAAAGTTCACGGCCGTTTTTGCATTCGTTTGCCTCAGTGTGCTTGACCGCTCGGGCGAACGCCGCGACGCTTGAGGGCAAATCGCAATGTCCGCCGCCGATCGAGGGAGCCTCCGCCATGTACGATATTTCCAATCTGTCGAACCTGCCGCAACTGCGCAGCCTGTCGTCCGCGACGATGTCGGCGTTCGAGAATTTCGATCGCGCCGCGATGGCGCCCGGCACTATCCCCCGGCGCTACAAGGAGCTGATCGCGCTCGGTGTCGCGCTTGCGACGCAGTGTCCCTACAGTCTCGAAGTTCATCGCACCAATGCTGAGAACGCCGGGGTGACGGAGGCCGAAATCGCCGAAGTGGTTTTTTTGGCCGCGTCGATGCGGGCGACCGCGACGATCGCCCATGGCACGCACCTCGTGGGTCCGCGCAAGACGAAACGCTAGAGCACGCTGTAGAGCTTGAGTGCGATTGCGGCGATGCCGATGGCTGCGATCCAAAGGGCGACGTCGACGGCGCGGCTGCGCCGGGACCGCGACGCGAGGTTTTCCATCGTGGCGTCGTCGAGCCTGATGCCGGAACGCGCCATTTCGGAAAGACCTACGATCGCCTGCTCGGCGCGTTGCAACAGACCTGGCGTGCGCATCAGAACGTCGCCGATGGTCTCGGCGCCGCGCCCGGCGCCTTTGATCCTGCCGAGCAACGACAGATTGGCTTCCATCCACTCCTTCGCCACGGGCTCGGCCGCGACCCAGACGTTGAGAGACGGATCGAGATCGCGCGCAACGCCTTCGACGATGACCATGCTCTTTTGCAGCAGGATCAGTTCGGGCCGCGTCTGCATGTCGAACACATCGGTATAAGCGAAGAGTTGGCCGAGCAAATCCGCCATCGAAATTTCTTGCGCCGTGCGGCCGTGGATCGGCTCGCCGATGGCACGCATGGCCTGGGCGAATTCGTCGACGGTATGATACGGCGGCACGTAGCCGGCTTCAAAGTGCACGGCGGCGGCGCGGTGATAATCGCGTGTGATCAGGCCGTGCAAAATTTCCGCGAGGAAGCGGCGTTCCTGCAATCCGAGCCGGCCCATGATGCCGAAATCGACGGCGACGATGATGCCCTTGTCGTCGACGAACAGGTTTCCCTGATGCATGTCGGCATGAAAGAAGCCGTCGCGCATGGCGTGGCGCAGAAAAGTCCGGAGCACGGTAAGGCCGAGCGCCGAAGTGTCGAAGCCCTTCGCCTGCAAAGTCTCGCGATGGGATATTGGGGTACCGTCGATCCATTCGACGGTCAGGACGCGCTTCGCCGTGCGGCGCCAATCGACATCGGGGACGCGAAGGCCCTCGTCGTCTTTGATGTTGCCGGCCATCTCGGAGATCGCTGCGGCCTCGAGCCGCAAATCCATCTCGAGGTCCGTCGTGTGCTTCAGGTTGTCGACAATGGCGACGGGCTTGAGGCGGCGCGCCGGCGCATAGAAGCGCTCGATCATGCGCGCGGCGAAATAGTAGCTGTCGAGATCGCGATAGAAGCGCTTCTCGATGTTCGGGCGCAGGATCTTGACGGCGACGGCTTTCTTGACGCCGCCCTCCATCACGTAAGCCTTGTGAACTTGGGCGATCGATGCGGCAGCGACGGGCGGGCCGAATTCGATGAAGTGGTCTTCGAGCTTGCCGCCAAGCGCGCGCTCGACGGCGCTGCGGGCTTCGGCCATCGAAAAGGGCTCGGCCTTATCCTGCAGGTGCCGGAGATCGGCAGAAAGCTCAGGACCGATGACGTCGGCGCGGGTCGCGAGAAACTGACCGAGCTTGACGTAGCTCGGTCCAAGCGCCGCGAGCGCCGAGGCGACGCGCGTTGCGCGCGGTTCGTCGCGGCGAAACGGCGCCGTCAGAAAGCGGATCGGGACCGTCGCGGCGCGCGCGATCTTGAGCGGCAGAGGCACCGGCACGCCGCTCGGAACGAAGCGAACGCCATGCTGCGCCAGCACGAAGCCCGCGCGCGCAAGTCTGAAGGTATTGAGAAGAGCTCCGGGCATAGCCGCGAATACGTCGTCCTACAGTCGCGGGCCAGCCGCCGATGCGTCGCACAATGCGCGCCCCACAATGCGCCGGGAGCCGTCCGGGTCAAGCGAAGTCGGTTTGCGGGGTAAAGACGGTTAAACAGGCTGCGCCATTGCGAAGCGCCGAAAGTGGGTTGCCCTACAACACGAACGGCGCCCAAGCCTTTCGGCGGGCGCCGTTAAACCGAACCAACGTCATGTGTCGGTGTCGCGCTGCTTTAGCGTGTGCAGAACGTCGCACGGCCGTGGCAGGTGACCATGCCGCCGTCCGGACGGCAGTTGTAGCGCTTGTTCACGACCTTATAGCCCGCCACATTGCCGTCCGCGACGAAGCCCGGCCATAGACCCCAGCTCACCGACTGCACCATCGTCTCGAGTGCAAACCACTTGGCGGAATCAGCCGACGTCGACGTTGCGACGGCGCCCTTGGTCACGCATCCGGCGTTGGCGATGCCCGCCCCAAATGACATGGCGGCCGCGAGCGTCGCGCACATCAGCACTTTGTTCATGAGTCCCATCTCCTCCGATAGAAGAAAACCTCTTCTCCCCGTCTGTGCGGAAGCTATGAGTCGTCCCGACCACGGTCAATCGGACTCGTGGTATGCGCAATGAAACGCTGTTGACGTGTGGCCGATTAGATCTTCCAGCCGCCGTGAATTGCAGCGATGCCGCCCGTTAGATTGCGATATGCGACGCGCGCAAACTCGGCCTTGCGAATAAGGTCTGCAAACGACTCCTGGTTCGGGAAGCGACGAATGCTCTCAACGAGATAGCGGTAGGAATCTGCGTCGCCGGCGGCCAGTTTTCCGAGGCGGGGAATAATTTCGAACGAGTGGAAATCATAGAGCCGGTCGAGGATGGGCATCTGGCATTGCGAGAATTCAAGGCAAAGCCAGCGGCCGCCGGGCTTCAACACGCGGTAGGCTTCGGCGAGCGCCCGGTCGATGTGCGTGACGTTGCGGATGCCGAATGCGATCGTATAGGCGTCGAAGCTGGCGTCGGCGAAGGGCAGCGCTTCGGCGTTGCCTTCGACGCACGTGATACGCTCGCCAAGTCCGGCGTCAGTAATGCGGCGGCGGCCGACGTTTAGCATTTCGGGGCTGATGTCGCAGACGACAGCAGTGGATGCAGCGCCGGCGTCGCGCCCGTAGCGGATGGCGATATCGCCGGTGCCGCCAGCGACGTCGAGCAGCTTGAACGGCGTCGCGTTGCGCGGCGCGTTGAGCATCGTAATCAGGTCGCGCTTCCACAGCCGGTGCAGGCCGCCTGACATCAAGTCGTTCATCAGGTCGTAGCGTTCGGCGACGGAGGCGAAAACCTGATTGACGAGGCCTTGGCGTTCGGCTTCCGGTACGGCGCGAAACCCGAACGACGTCGTGTTTTCGCTATGTGTTTCTTGGGTGCTGTCGGTCATGCTAGCCAGCATAGCGGCGGCAAGCGCCCCGCGCTATCGTCGCGTTTTCTTAGCGTCAATCCCGGTTTACGAATTCATGCCCGAACTTCCCGAAGTCGAAACGGTGCGGCGCGGCCTGGCGCTTGTCCTTGCCGGTCGCCGTATCACGAAGCTTGAGGCGCGGCGGCCGGATCTCAGATTTCCGCTGCCGGAGCGGTTCGGGGAACGGCTTGTCGGGCAAAAAATTGTCGGGCTCGAACGGCGGGCGAAATATCTGATCGCGGCGCTATCGGGCGGCGAAGATCTCGTCATGCACCTCGGCATGACGGGCCGGTTTACGATCCAGCAGGGGGCGGAGCGCGAAACGCCGGGCGAATATGCCCACGGTACAGGAGCCAATCCGGTGCACGATCACGTCGTGCTGCATCTCTCTGATGGGCCGCGCGTCATCTACAACGACCCGCGCCGGTTCGGCTTCATGGTCATGATGCCGCACGCGGAGCGATCGGAGCATGCTCTCTTTCGCGATCTCGGTGTCGAACCGCTCGGCGCCGAACTGACGGCCGAATATCTGGCGGCGCGAGCGCGCGGCAAAAAAGTGAATCTCAAAGCGTTCCTGATGGACCAGCGCATCGTCGCGGGGCTCGGCAACATCTACGTATCGGAAGCGCTGTTTCGAGCGGGTTTGTCGCCAAACCGTTCCGCGAGCAGTCTTGCCGATCGCCGCGGTGCTGCGACCGAGAGGGCGAAGCTATTGGTTCCAGCAATCAAGAATGTTCTTGGGCACGCGATCGACGCCGGCGGGTCGACGCTGCGCGATTACCGCGATGCCAACGGTGCGTCGGGTGCCTTTCAAAACAAGTTCGCCGTTTACGATCGCGTCGGCCGCGTCTGCGCGAAGCCGGGGTGCGGCGGCGAAATTCGCCGCGCCATACATGCGGGGCGCGCGAGTTTTTATTGTCCGCGTTGCCAGCGTTGAAGCGCAGTCGTCAGCGCGCCGGGCTCTCGCTCAAGACGCTGTAAGTTTTGACGATGATGACGCTGAGGCACATCACGGTGAAGCCGCCAGCAAGGAACAGTTGGTTGGCGGGCCAATCGCCTTTGATGGACGAAAGTTTTCCGGACGAGATCAGCCAGATCAGTCCGCACGCGATCGCAATGGCCTGGAGTGTCGAGAGTTGCACGGCGCGTTCGATGGCGGACGGCGTCGAGACGGCGTTGTCGGGATCGGAGAGGAACCATAGATATATCGCGTGTCCGAGCGCGAAGGCGAGCATCGCCGATCCGTATTCCCAGCCGTGCTGCCAGTGCAGCGTCGTTCCAAGATAGATGGCGTAGAACGCGAGCGCGCACCAAAGATAAGCCAGCATGATGAGCTGTGCCGTTTGCCATAGTGCGTCGCGCGGTGTCACGCCGGATGCGGCCGGACGACGCCACAGCGGCGAATTGGTTCGCACCGCCGTGGTTATCAGAATGATGGCGAAGATGGCCGCGGCGACCGCTGCTTCGATTTTCTGTGTGGCGCGTGTCGCGAGAAACATCGCGATCAGCGCCACGGCGAGCGTCATCAACAGCAAGGGGAGAGATGGGCGCGAAGACATACAGAGGAACCCCAAAGAGCAATTTTCGACTGCATCACACGTGCGCGGGCGATCGTAAAGAGTCGAGACTGATCGCAGCGATGGCCAGAGCCCCGAAGAAGAGGATATTGCAACCAGCCCAGTCGGGATGAAGCACGTCGCGCGGAAACTTGTTGTCGACAAAGAGGGAGATGATCCCGGCGATCATACCGACGAGTTGCACCTGGACGAGCACCCGCCCGATCTTGACGATGGTCGGATCGACGCGGCCGGCAGCGCGATCGCGGTCGAGCATGTTGGAAAAGAAAATGCTGGCGATCGCCGCAAAGGTGAAGCCGAGAAAAAACTGCCACCATTCCGGCCACGTTCTTTCGAGGATCAACGTGTAGATCACGAGCAGTGCCAGCGCTCCCCAAGCCCACACGAGGCCGAGATAGCGGGCGGTCGAACTGGCGACGGCGCTGGTTGGAGCGCCGTTGTTGATGAGATGCTGGTGGTCGCGAATGGCCATGATCGCAATGACAAGAGCGACGATGCCGGTTGCCGCCATGTGCAATCCCGGTTCCTTTACGGCCGCCGTCAGGATCGTGGCGCAAACCGCCACCGCCAGTCCGAATATCCATCCAATAAGCGACAGCATCGTCAGGTCTCCCCCATTCCTTCGGAGCCGGCTCTTCGTTCCGGTGGCCGTTTGTACAGCTGCCCGGGCGCGGGGGCGACTGCGTTGAACCGCCGCCGAGACATGAAATTCCGCTCTCCCGGAGGCCCGCTTCATTGACCGATGATCCGCGGACGGCTATACCCCCGGCAAACCGTGCCTGGACGAACCACGTCCGGGCCGATCAGGTTTTCTTAACCCGCAGCCCCGCTTGCCCTTTCTGGATGGCGGAGGCGTTTTCGAACAGTAGTAAGGACCGTTTCATGGCTAACACGTCGTCGGCAAAAAAGGCCGCGCGCCAAATGATTACTCGCACGGAAGTCAACAAAGGACGCCGCACGCGCGTCAAATCCGAGGTGCGTACCGTCGAAGAGGCCATCAAGTCCGGCGATCAGGCTAAGGCCTTGGCGGCGCTCGCTGCTGCCGAACCCATCTTGGTGCGCACGGCGCAAAAGGGAATCATGCACAAGAAGACCGCCAGCCGCAAAGTTTCCAGGCTGGCACAGCGTGTCAAGGCTATGTCGGCCTGAGACTGGCGTGCACCGCTCAGGGCAATTTTTCTCCCTGTTGCATATTCGCTACGGTAAAGAGCGGGCCCGTTTCGGGCCCGTTGTTTTTTGAACGTCACTAAGCCGCTGGAATTGCGCTCTAGGCGGTAGCCGAACCGCCCGAAAGAGACTCGGGCCGGCACTTATGTTCATCGGCAACCAAGCAGAAAATGACGCCCGCGTGACGCTCCAATAGGCCGTAAACTGACGGTTGGTGCGAAGCAAAAATCGTGAGCGGAGTCAGCGCTTTTATGCACAGGAACTGCGACGTGACTTTGGTTCTCCAGGGTAGCTGTGGATAACTCTCGAGGGCACGCGTTGAGGCGTTCGCGGCGTCGAGACGCTTGTGGAAGAAATGGTTACCGGTTAGTTAATGGGAAGTGGATGGCAGCGGGGTAGCGCAATCGTTCGCTGAGTTGTGTCGACGAGCGTGGTGTCCAGGGTTTCGATCAAGTTTTGAAGTCCGGACGCATCGTCAAAACAGATAAAGACCTCTCGTTAGTCTACGGGCTCTGTTGTGACGGGGAACGCGAAGACTAGGACTTCCCCGAATATACTCGGGGAAGTCTTGGATGGATCTTTATCAAAAACAGTAATGCGTGAGAGGGGGCTCGTGGAAAACATCGAGGCTTCCCGCATCGAGGACGTTTCCGTCCTCGAAACGTGGGAGCGTCTAAAGGGCGATCCGAAAGCGGTTCTGGTGGACGTTCGCACGCGCGCCGAATGGGCGTTCGTCGGCATCCCCGACCTCAGCGATCTCGGCCGGGAGGTGCTGCTCTTCGAATGGCAGACGTTCCCGGACAGCCAGATCGCCGCAGACTTTCCGGATCGGCTGGAAGCCGCGCTGAAAGCCCGAGGAATTGAGAAGGACGACCAGGTTTTTTTCATTTGCCGCTCCGGCGGTCGCAGCCGGATGGCTGCAGAAGTTATGGCGTCGGCGGGGTATCGCCGTTGCTCGAACGTGGCGGACGGCTTCGAGGGGCCAATCGATGTCAACCGCCATCGGAGTCAGATCGCAGGCTGGAAATTCGCCAGCCTCGCCTGGGTGCAGGGTTAAGCACCCAGGGTTCTTGAAGAGCATGGGGTAACGCCGCAGCGCCCGGAGAGGGTTTTGGGCATGCGGTGTCAAGAGGGGGGACGCCTTAGGCCGGCGTCTCGCGTAATCAGCGGGAGTAATCACAATGCAGGCAGCTAATACGGCAGAGGCTCACAATCTTAACGGGGAACACGGAGCGTCGACTGCGGACGCCGCAACCGGAGCCATCGAGGGTCGTGGCCAAAAGGTTCGCACCATGCTCCGGGCTCAGCTCGGCGAGGAAATTTATTCGAGCTGGTTCAAGAGCCTGGAATTCGAAGCATTCGACGGACGAGTCGTCAAAGTTTCGGTGCCTGTGAAATTCGTGCGCAACTGGATTCAGGAACATTACGCCGACCGCCTGCTACATTGCGCGCGCGTCGAGTTCGTAACCGCGGAACGTGTTGACGTCGTCTGGCGTCAGCCCGGCTCCGCCATTCAGCGGCCGAACGATTCGCGACCCGTCGAGGCGGCGGCTGCCGGCAAAGCGGCGACGCATTCGGCGCCGCAGACCGAACCGCAACGTGTTGCGGCTCTCAGGGCTCCGCTTCTTCCGGCGCAGCGTACTTCGGCCGGTGGGCTCGAGGGTTCGCCGCTCGATCCGCGTTATACGTTCGACAGCTTCGTCGTCGGTGCATCGAACCGTATGGCGCATGCCGGCGCGACACAGGTTGCTGAAACCGTGCTGACGGACACGCCAGGCTATAATCCGCTTTATATCCATTCTCCGGTCGGCCTCGGCAAAAGCCATCTGCTTCAGGCCATCGCCTGGGAAGTGAAACGCCGCGCGCCGACGGCGCAGGTGCTCTATCTCACCGCCGAACGCTTCCGTTATCAGTTCGTGGAAGCGTTGCGTTCCTCGGACCCGCTCGCCTTCAAAGAGCGTTTTCGCAACATTCATATGCTGCTGATCGACGACCTCGAATTTTTGCAGGGCGAGCGGACAGAGCAGGAGTTCGATCACATCATCAATGCGCTGCTGGATGGCGGCAAACAGGTGGTCGTCGCATCGGCTCGGGCGCCGAACCAGATCGAACGCCTCAACGAACGCATGCGGTCGCGTCTGCAGCGCGGCCTCGTCACCGAACTGATGCCGCTCGATCATGAGCTGCGGCTCAAGGTGCTGGAGAAGCGTTTAGCCGAGAAGCGCGCCGCCGATCCGTCATTCACGCTGTCGCGCGACGTTGTCGAATTGCTGGCGCTTCGTCTGACGGAGAACGGCCGCGAGCTCGAGGGCGCCGTCACGCGTCTTTACGCGACGTGGCAATATATGCGGACGCCGATCACGCTCGACATCGCCGAGACGGTGATCCGCGACCTCGTGCAGAACCTCGAGCCGCGCCGCATCAAGATCGAAGACATCCTGCGGATTATTTCGCGTCACTACGGTGTCTCGAAGGGTGACCTGCTCTCGCAGCGCCGTCACCGTTCCGTCGTTTGGCCGCGCCAGATCGGCATGTATCTCGCCAAGCACCTGACGGCCCGGTCGTTGCCGGAGATCGGCCGCCGCTTTGGAGGCCGCGATCACACGACAGTGCTGCACGCGATCCGCAAGATCGAGGGTGAAATCACCAAGAATCCGCACCTCGGGGATGAGCTCGAGGAGCTGAAACGGCTTCTCAATCACTGACCGCGGCTGCCCCAAGCCACGGCCATAGACGGCGTGAGGCCGGCAGTCCGATGCCCTCGGGACGCCGGCCTTGCTGTCTCGGGGCCGTAATACGCGCGCGGGACGGCGGATTGGCCGCCCCTATACATCTTTGCTTGAAAAACTGGTGCTCTTCGGCTCTCATCGCGTCCCGTGCGCGATTCCGCTCCGGGGCGCCGGTCAGGCGTTGTAATCTCTCATGCGTGTGACTTAGGGGCGAGCCCGGGCCGCCTCTAGCATGCGCCTTCCGAAACAAAGCCGAGGATTGAAATGCGTCTCGAGATTGAACGTGGGGAACTCTTGAAGGCGCTGAGCCACGTTACGAGCGTTGTCGAGCGCCGGACGACGATCCCAATCCTTTCAAACATCATGCTGAAGGCGTCGGGGGACGCTCTGATGTTCAAGGCGACCGACCTCGAACGAGAGGTGAGCGAGAGCGTCGGCGCGAAAGTCGCGACGCCCGGCACGCTGACGGTTCCTGCGCACGTGCTGCATGACATCGTGCGCAAATTGCCGGAAGGCGCCGAGATCGAGATGAAGCGCGACGGCGACAAGGAGCGCCTGACGATCACGTCGGGCCAATCGCGTTTCAGCTTGCAGACGCTTTCCGCTGAAGACTTCCCCGACTTGACGGTCGGCGAGATCGGCCACGAATTCACGATGGAGGCCGGCGATCTGAAGCGGCTCATCGACAAGACGCGGTTCGCGATCTCGACGGAAGAGACGCGTTATTATTTGAACGGCATCTATCTGCATCCTGCCGAGACGGGATCGACGAAAACGCTACGCGCCGTCGCGACCGATGGGCATCGCCTCGCGCAAGTCGAACTACCGCTGCCGAAGGGCGCCGAGGGAATGCCGGGCGTCATCGTGCCGAGGAAGACCGTGCACGAGCTGGCGCGACTGCTGGAAGATTCAAGCGCGAAGGTGAAAGTCGGTGTCTCGCAAACGAAGGTGCGCTTCGAGATCGGGCCCGTCGTGCTCACATCGAAGTTGATCGATGGCACGTTCCCGGACTACAGCCGTGTCATTCCGCACAATAACGACAAAGAAATGAAGGTGCCGAACGCGTCGTTCAAAAGCGCCGTCGATCGCGTGTCGACGATCGCGAGCGAGCGCGGGCGCGCGGTGAAGCTCAACGTCGCCAAGGACAAGCTGATCCTGACGGTCAACAATCCGGAAGGCGGCAGCGCCACGGAAGAGATTGCCGTCGGCTACAGCGCTGGGCCGCTCGAGATCGGATTCAATGCACGTTACCTGCTCGATATCGCCGATCAGCTCGAGAGCGAGGATGCGCGCTTTCTGCTCGCCGATCCGGGTTCTCCGACGATGGTCCGCGACGGCGGCGACGGCAATGCGCTTTACGTTCTGATGCCGATGCGGGTTTAATTCTGTTCGTCATCCTCGAAGGCACGAGCATGCGAGTGCGTTCGGGGATCCAGCGTCAGACTCGTCGAAGACGCATTTTTCGAGCCTACGGCGAGCCTTGCGCTGGATCCCCGGCCTTCGACGCGCAGGTGCAACGCGCGCTCGGCCGAGGATGACGACCCTTCCAATTCAAATGTCGACGCGGATTCATCAGAGAACATGAACTCCGGACTTTGGGTCGAGCGGCTGGCACTGACGAATTTCCGCAGTTACGCGACGGCGAACATCACGACGGATGCCGGGCCGCAGGTGATCGTCGGCGCCAATGGGTCGGGGAAGACCAATCTTCTCGAGGCGCTATCGCTTCTGTCGCCGGGGCAAGGATTGCGGCGCGTGCCTTTCGGTGATCTCGTGCGCTCCGGCGGCGACGGCAGCTTCGCGGTCTCAGTGCGCGCCCACACGCTCGCCGGTGCGGCGGATATCGGCACCGGGTTGACGCTCGGCTCGGGTAGTAGCGAGCGTGCGGGACGGCTGGTTCGGATCGACGGTTCGGCGCAGTCGGGCTCGGGCATTCTTGCCGACTATCTCGAAATCGTCTGGGTGACGCCTGGAATGGATGGTCTCTTCACGGGACCTGCATCCGAGCGGCGCCGCTTTCTCGACCGACTGATCCTTTGCTTCGATCACGGCTATCGCACGATCGCCGGCCGCTTCGAGCGCGCGATGACGAGCCGCAACCGTCTGCTCGCCGATGGCGTTCGCGATAATGCGCAACTCGCGGGCTTCGAACGCGTCATGGCCGAGACGGGCGTCGCCGTCGCGGCGGCGCGCCTCGAAGCGGTCGCGGCGATGGCGGCGATCGTCGACAAGCGCCGGGTGCGCGATCCCAATTCCGCATTTCCCTGGTCGTCGTTCCGTCTCGAAGGCCGCATCGAAGACGACCTTCAGCGCCTGTCGGCCGTCGAGGCGGAGGACGCCTACGCGCAAACGCTCGGCGAGACGCGCGAACGCGACCGCGCCGCATCGCGCACGCTCGACGGGCCGCATCGTTCCGATCTCGTCGTCGAACACGGACCGAAAGCGCTGGCTGCCAGGCACTGTTCAACCGGGGAACAGAAAGCGCTGCTGCTCGGCCTCGTGCTGGCGCACGCGGAACTCCTGACCGAGCGGCAGGAGGGCGCTGCGCCGATCCTTCTTCTCGATGAAATCACGGCGCATCTCGATGCCGACCGCCGTGCGGCTTTGTTCGAAGAAATCCTCCGGCTCGGGGCCCAAGCCTGGATGACCGGCACGGATGAAAACGCCTTCGAAGCGCTAGCGCAGAAATCCCGTTTCTGGCGCGTCGTGGAGGGTAAAATCACGAGCCGGACATAAGGCGGCGACAAGGGACAAACGGTCACAGACAACTCGATGAAAAGTAAGCGTTTTTTAGGCTGGTTTTTGATCGATTTCATGCGGTGTTTTGGGGCGATTTGTGCTATAAAAATGGATCGAATTTCCGCCCCCTGAGAAAGCCCCAGATGACCGCTCAACCGCTCAAGAAAACACCTGCGCCGGAGGACTACGGCGAGGACAGCATCAAGATGCTGAAGGGGCTCGACGCGGTCCGTAAACGCCCCGGCATGTACATCGGCGACACCGACGACGGCTCGGGTCTGCACCACATGATTTACGAGGTCGTCGATAACGGTATCGACGAGGTTCTGGCCGGTCACGCGAAGACGTGCGAGGTGACGCTGAACCCAGACGGGTCGTGCACCGTGCGCGACGATGGCCGCGGCATTCCGACCGGCATCAAAAAAGACGACGACCAAGTGCCGAAGCGGTCGGCCACCGAAATCGTCTTCACCGAGCTGCACGCCGGGGGCAAGTTCGACCAGAATTCCTACAAGGTGTCGGGCGGTCTGCACGGTGTCGGCGTCTCGGTCGTCAACGCGCTGTCGTCATGGCTCAAGTGCCGCGTCTGGCGTGAGGGCAAAGAACATTTCATCGAGTTCAGGGATGGCAACGCGGTCGCGCCGTTGAAAGTCGTCGGCGATGCCGACGGCCAGCGCGGCACCGAGGTGTCGTTCCTGCCGAGCACCGAGACGTTCCACAACGTCACCGAGTTCGACTTTGCAACGCTCGAGCATCGTCTGCGTGAGCTCGCGTTTCTGAACTCCGGCGCCAAGATCGTTTTGACGGACGCTCGTCACGCCGACATCAAGCGCCACGAA
>DATBRP010000131.1:0-14651 GCA_036560245.1 Hyphomicrobium sp. | reverse complement strand
GTATTTGGCGAGCCATATGGTCGAACTTGCCGCGGTCGCGCCTGAGTGTTGCCGCTGGACGACAGTAGGTTTTTGTCGGCGGCGCGCCGAGGCGGCCTGAAGGAGGAATAAGGCATCCTCCCGCAGCGAAGGCCCGCGAGTTACCCAAATGTAGCCTACAAACAGACGCGAACACCGTCCACCATACATCAATCGCCGGTTGTTATAGGGAGCTGATCCAAGCCCATCGCCGGCGATGGGGTTTCGATAAAATTTCGAAATTGGGAGCCGGGCCGTGCGCGGGGTCGCCGAAGGCCAAGCCGGCTTGGGTGGAGGGAGTCGAGGGTCATGCGTCAGTCGTATCGCGTCGGCGTTTATTTGGCGGTTGCCGCCGTTTCCAGTCTTGCCGCCACCCAAAATCAGGCAGCGGCTCCAATCGACCCGCTAGCAAGTCTCGCCGGCCGCTGGGTCGGAATGGCAACGATGATATCGGATTCAGGTCCCGCATCGAACTTCAAATGTGTCGTCACCTATATTCCGCGTAAGGACGTTAAAGGCATGCGCCAGACGCTGCGCTGCGAGGATGGCGCCAACTTCAAGCTGCACGCCGCAACCGATCTTGCGCTCGACGGCGATAAGGTCACCGGCGCTTGGCAGGATAAGATCAATGACATCGGCGGAACGGTCGCGGGCATCGTCACCCCAACTGGATTTGACGTGCAGCTTTCCGGAGAGTTCTTTGCTGCGCACATGGCGGTCGTCGGCCAGGGTTGCGACCAGTCTGTCAAAGTCATGCCGCAGAATTCTGACGTATTCCGCGAGTTGGCCGCAAACCTGAAAAAGTGCTGATGACGTGCGCGCTTCGTGCGAGTCCTTAAAATGGCTCGACGACACGTGTCACCGTGGGTGGGCTCCCCGAATTCGGATCATAATGGAAATCGAGGATGATATTGTACGCGTCCTCGGGCCAGGGATCGGGGTAGCTGCCTTGCGGCGCTCCGAGCAGCGCCGCGATGGCCGGCAGCTTTCCATGATGCCAGCAGATGACCAGCGTCTTTCCTTTGTATTCGGGATTTGAAAAAACCTCGTCGACGAGATCCTCGAAATCGTCATTCTCGAATTCGTGTTCGACTTTCAAGCCAAGCGCATTGGCAAGCGGAGTTACCGTTTCCCTTGGTCTGTTCGAGTGCTTCGAATGTGCGGTGGCGATGACGTAGTCGGGTTTTCCGAAGGATTGCGGAATATAAGTCGCAAGATGCTCTGCACGTGCCACGCCAGCATCGGACAAATCCTCATTCTCGGGATCGTCCGTCTTGTCGGCGTGACGCATCAGGATGATGCGGCTCGGGCCCCCATTGGCATGATCGACAGCGGTGAAATCGGCTCCGGATTCGCGCGTGCGCTGGCATAACGAGCAGGAGTTCGAGAGGCGCGGCATGCCGAGCGCCAGCGGACCGAAGTCGATCTTTGCATGTGTCGTCGCGATCGCGGACGCGATGCGCGCTCCGGACTCAGAAGTGCTGTTAGGCGAAACTGGGATTAGGGCGATGGCGGCCGATGTGAAGATTAGCGCTAGGCGGCGTGACATCAGAAGCGATTTCATGGGCATCCTCCGGAATGAGCGGATGATAACGCGGGCACCGTGTCCGGCCGCGCGACGGCCTTCACTGAAAATATTAATGAGGTCTTAACGGTCCTTCGATAAAGAGTCGGATACGCCGGTGCACGAGCTGTGCGGCGTCTTTTATATTGGGATGTGCCGTCCCACTTTATTCCAGCGCGCGCGCCGCAGTTCGCTTTTTTTGGCGCTGCACGATTATTTTATGCGGAATGCGACAGAGCGATGAATTGCTCGATGCCCGATGCCGAGCTGCTCAGGCAGCTTACAGATATTCCCGAGGTCGCGTTAAGCGGTTTCGGTGTCCGCGAGGGGCTGGCGGGAACCGGCGTCACGGTACTCAAAGGCCGCAACTACTTCGGCAGCTGGCGCCTTGTCGGCGCCGAGCTCGTTTGGACGTTCGCCGACCTTTCGGAGCCAAGCCGCGCGGTGCCCTCTGTCGACGAGGCCGTGCGATATACCCTCTTGTTGATTTTGCGCGATATTCAGACGACGCCCGCCAAGCCGCAGAGCCGCGCGCTCGCCAGTTGAGCTGATGCAAGTCATCGCGGCGGTTAACGCCAGCGAAATAATTAAGCTACTTGGTCTCGCCGACGAGCCTCCGCCGCCCAGAGCGTATCTTGACGGATGCCGAAAAGCGGCAGGATATCGGCGTTATTGGAAATGTCGATTTGGGAGGAACGCATGGCAGTCAAGTCGGGCGGTGCCGTATCAGCAGGCATTATTGTACTTATTCTCGTAGCGGCGGCGATCGGTGCAATCGTTGCGATGGTCCTTCGAGACACGGGGCTGGGGTTGCGAACCATCGCCGTGATCTCGGGCTTCGTCGCAACGGTCGTAGCCAGCATAGCGCGTTACAAAGTCGTCTTTCTTGGCGCCGGTAAAGGGCCGGACGAATCCCACATTCCTTCCGTCGTACTGATCTATGCCGCGATCGCGTCGATCGCCGGAAGTCTCGCCGCTCACGATCTTCATCGCTCGCTGAATGGCGATCTTTCTACGGTGCTTCTCGGGGCGCTTGCCGGATTGCTCTCGGCTATCCTGATGGCGATGCTGATGATTACCTACCACACGAATTCCAACGTGCAGGATCGTTGATCGGATTTGCCCTTCGCATGCGAATGCGCACGCCTCATTTCCGGGGCGTGCGCATTTCTTTTTCGGCCGGAAAGCTTACGCAGCCAAAACGGCGCGCTCGTGTTTGCCTTCCTCGATCTCCTCGATGATCTTGGCGACGAAGGCCTCGAGATCGCCGGGATTGCGGCTGGTGACGATGCCTTGGTCGGCCACGGCTGGTTCGTCGACCCAGTTGGCACCGGCGTTGGTCATGTCGGTCTTGATTGAGCTGAACGACGTTGCTTTCCGCCCGCGAACCGCGTTGGCTTCGATCAGTAGCCACGGCGCATGGCAAATCGCGGCGACGACCTTGCCCTCATTGAGAAACGCCTTGATCAGCTTCATCGCGTCAGGGTTTTGCCGCAGCGTATCCGGATTCATTTGGCCGCCCGGCAGCACGACCGCATCGTAGAGCGAGGTCGACGCCTCGCTCAATTCGACGTCGACTTTTACCGGCTTGCCCCAATCGTGATTTTGCCAGCCAATGATTGCGTCCTTCTGCTTACGCTCCTTGGGAGCTGCGACGTGGACAAGTTGCGCCACAGCCTTCAGCTTTTCGCGGGGCACATCGAGTTCGGATTGCTCGAAGCCGTCCGTCGCGACGATGAGAATTTTGGCATTCTTTATTTTCGGCATGATCACTCTCCTCGTACCACTACGATAAGAAAAACCAGCGGTTTCAGAGTAGGTTCCCAGCTTCGCGATCCGCATAAGGTAGCGGCGCGGTGTACAGTCGCATGAGTTCAGAGCCTGGCTTTACGCCGTCTTCAAACCATCTTGCCGAGCACCTTCGAGATCTCGGTCGGCGTGAACGCGCGCAAGGTCTGTGTTCTGACGTAACCGCGGGCGGCAATGCTCAGCGATAAAGCCGTCGCCGTCTCGTCGTCGGGAGCTTCGCAGATCGTGACGACGTCGAACGCGCCGATCGTCCAATACATGTCTTTGATCGTGACGCCCGCGCTCTTGGCTATGGCCTTGAATTTATCGGCGCGATTGACTGTATCCTTGGCGTCGTGAACGCCTTTGTCCGTGAAGTTGGCAATAACGATAAAGGTCGGCATCAGAGCCTCCATAATTGGAGAGCCCCCGTCACGACGATCTTAATCCGGTCTGCGGCCTGGGTGCACCGTCAATTGCCGCCGATCACGCAAACGCGCACGTCCTATTGCCCGGGGCGCCCCGTCTTTCGCGGCCTGCCGCGGCGGCCCTTCTTCTGCGTTGGATCGTCGAATTCGCGCGTCCGGGTCGGGGTGACGATTTTGGAAGGCTTGTCGCCCGACTTCACAGCTAGCGACGCGTGAGGCCCCATCTCATCGAGCGTCGGCTTGTGCGGGCCGGAGATTTGTTCGCCGAAAGCTCCGGCCTTCGTGCGGCTGTCGACATTCGGAGCGCGCGCCGCCGGTATCGGCCGGTCGGTACCCGGTCCCATGTCATCGAGCGACGGCTTCTTGATGCGCGAACTCGCGCTCGCTGGCCGGCTCGACGAAGGAGAGTCGCCGGGCGCCGACAAAGAAGTCGATTGCGCATGGCTGGGCTGCACGGGCTCGTATTCGGTTTGTATCCGTGAGCCTTTGTCTTTCTGTTGCGGCGGAAGGTTCCCTGCACTCCCGTACTTGCGCGCGCCTTTGAAACTTCCCGCCTTGTCTTCGACGTCGCTCTGACGCGCCAGCGGATCGTCGGCGATAGCGAGCTCGGTATCGCGCAGCCGCTTGATCTCGTCGCGAAGTCGCGCCGCCGTTTCGAATTCGAGATCGGCGGCTGCGTCCTTCATGCGCCGTTCCATGTCGGCGATGACGGCCTGCAGGTTATGGCCGAGCACTTGGACGTTCTCGCCATCCGCCAATCCGGCATCGACGGTCACGTGATCTTGCTCGTAAACCGACTGCATCACGTCGTGGATGTTGCGCTTGATGCTTTCTGGCGTGATGTCGTTGGCTTCGTTCCAGGCGACCTGCTTCTCGCGCCGCCGGTTGGTCTCAGCCATCGCGCGATCCATCGAGCCGGTGATCTGATCGGCATAGAGAATGACCTTACCGTCGACGTTGCGCGCGGCGCGGCCGATCGTCTGCACGAGCGAGGTTTCGGAGCGCAGGAAGCCCTCCTTGTCGGCATCGAGAATGGCGACCAGCGCGCATTCCGGAATGTCGAGGCCTTCGCGCAGAAGATTGATGCCGATGAGCACGTCGAAGGCGCCGAGGCGCAGGTCGCGGATGATCTCGATGCGTTCCAGCGTCTCGATGTCGGAGTGCATGTAGCGGACGCGAATGCCGCTCTCGTGCATGTATTCGGTCAGATCTTCGGCCATGCGCTTCGTCAGCACCGTGACGAGTGTGCGATATCCCTTCTTGGAAATCTGGCGCACTTCATCGAGCAGATCGTCGACCTGAGATTTCGCCGGCCTGACTTCGACAACCGGATCAATGAGCCCCGTCGGCCGAATGACTTGCTCGGCGAATGCGCCGCCGGTCTGCTCCAGCTCCCAGCTTGCCGGTGTTGCCGAAACGAACACCGATTGCGGCCGCATCGCGTCCCATTCCTCAAAACGCAACGGTCGATTGTCCATGCATGACGGCAAGCGGAAACCGTATTCCGCCAGCGTCGCCTTGCGCCGGAAGTCGCCGCGGAACATGCCGCCGATCTGTGGCACCGTGACGTGACTTTCGTCGGCAAATACGAGCGCGTTGTCGGGTAGATATTCGAACAGCGTCGGCGGCGGATCGCCGGGATTGCGCCCTGTCAGATAGCGCGAATAGTTCTCGATGCCGGCGCACGAGCCCGTCGCTTCCATCATTTCCATGTCGAAGGTCGTGCGCTGTTCCAGGCGCTGCGCTTCGAGCAGCTTGCCTGCATTGTACAATTCGTCGAGACGCTGCTTCAACTCGATCTTGATCGACTTGATCGCCTGTTGCAGCGTCGGCTTCGGCGTCACGTAATGCGAATTGGCGTAGAGCTTGACCAGGGCCAGCTCGTCAGTTTTTGCACCCGTCAGCGGATCGAATTCGACGATGCTCTCGACCTCGTCGCCGAACAGCGAGAAACGCCAGGCGCGGTCTTCCAAATGCGCCGGAAAGACTTCAACGGTATCGCCGCGCGCCCGGAACGAGCCGCGCTGGAAGTTGTGATCGTTGCGACGGTAGTGCAGCGCCACGAGATCGGCCAGCAATTGATCGCGGGACAGCTGTTCGCCGACGCGGACGGTGAACGTCATCGCGGTGTATGTTTCGACCGAGCCGATACCATAAATGCACGAAACCGATGCGACGATGATGACGTCGTCGCGTTCGAGCAATGCCCGCGTTGCGGAGTGGCGCATGCGGTCGATCTGCTCGTTGATCGACGCTTCCTTCTCGATATAGGTATCGGTGCGCGGCACGTAGGCTTCGGGCTGATAGTAGTCGTAGTACGATACGAAATACTCGACCGCGTTATCCGGAAAGAAGCTCTTGAACTCGCCGTAGAGCTGCGCCGCTAGCGTCTTGTTCGGAGCGAGGATCAGCGCCGGCCGTTGCGTTGCCTCGATGACGTGCGCCATCGTGAACGTCTTGCCGGAACCGGTGACGCCGAGCAGCACCTGATTCTGATCGTGCTTCTTCACCCCTTCAACGAGTTCCGAGATAGCGGCCGGCTGATCGCCCTTCGGCTCGTACTCCGACACGATCTTGAACGCGATGCCGCCTTCGCTTTTCTCGGGCCGCTCAGGCCGATGCGGCATGAACGTCGGCATCCCGCCGGAGACGATCGGATGCGTCGCCATCAGCGGCTGGCGCGAGAGGAGTTCTTTGGCGCGGTCCGAACGCTCGGCCGGCTTAGTTAAAAGAGCGGTTAGACTATCGGTGAGGCTCTCGCCCCCCATCGGTGGCCGCGGCCCCGACTGCCGTAGCGCAGGAAGCGTCGGAAGCGCGCCCGGCGGCCGGCTCCCCGCAGGGGAGTCGCTGGGCGCAAAATAGGGACTCGGCCGTTCGCCAAAGCCGGGCGTGCCGGCGTTGGTTTCTACGGGAGGCGATGCGGGTTTCCCCGACTTGCCGCGCGAAGGCCGCGGGCGAGATGGTTTACCGGAGGGTGTTTTGGGCGGAGATGACACCCGGCAAATATAATGTCCCATCCCGCAAAAAGACAGGCCACCCGGATAGGCGGCATTTTAGGCAGCTCCTTACGGAAGAGTAAGTTCCGCCCGTGCTCACGATGATGATAGCCAAAGCTCTAGCCGATTCGGATTTCTGACAGTCCCGTCCGGGTCGGCCAGTGGGGCCGGGGCAACCAAGTTGGTCGACTGACGTTAAACGAAGACAAAATACGGAGCACACAAATGATCTCTATGAAAATGGTTGCCGTAGCGGCGGCTGCGATGATGACCATCGGCGGCGGCGTGGCAGTGGCAAAAGAAGCCAAGAAGCCCGCAACCCCGGTCGTGCATTCGGCGGCATCTATCGCCTGCTCGAAAGAGGCCGACGCCAAGGGGCTGCATGGCAAGGAGCGCAAGAAGTTCCGCGCCCAGTGCAAGAAGGACTCGGAGAAGCAGCACCACGACGAGAAGAAGTCGTAAGCGCTTCCGAGCCAGGCTCGCAGGAATGGAACCCCGTCGCTATCGGCGGGGTTTTTTCTTGCCCGCTTGCTGCATCACGTCCGGCGATCGGCATATGATGAGCCACCGCCGCAAATTCGCTATCGAGGAACTTCAACCGTGACTGACGTCAAACCGACAAGAACGGCGCTCGTCACGGGTGCCAATCGCGGCATCGGCTTCGAAATCGTCCGTCAGCTCGGCGGGCAAGGCATGACGGTTCTCGCGGGCGTTCGGTCGGAGGCGAAGGCCCAGGAAACGGGCGCTGCGTTCGAGGCACTTGGAATCGGTGTCGATCCGGTCGTGGTTGATGTCGCCGACGCGGCCCGTCTACCCTCGGTCCTGGCGGAGATCGAGCAGCGTCATGGCCCTATCGATATTCTTGTCAACAACGCCGCCATCATGATCGATGGGCCAGGTGGCTTCAACGCCACGCTGCTCGAAATGACCGACGACACGTTCCGGCGCACTTGGGAAACGAACGTGCTCGGACCCGCCGCAACGATGCGGGCGTTGCTCCCAGGGATGATCGCGCGGGGCTTTGGTCGGATCGTCAACGTGTCGTCGCTCGCCGGACAGCTGAGCGGCATGACGTCCGGCTTTCCGGCCTATCGCGTGTCGAAAGCCGCGCTCAACGCTTTGACCCGCATCGCCGCCGCAGAAGCATCGCAGGGCGACGTCAAGATCAATGCCTGCTCACCCGGCTGGGTCAGGACGGATATGGGAGGCGCCGACGCGACGCGATCGCCCGAGAAGGGCGCGGAGACGATAGTATGGCTGGCGACGCTGCCGTCAGATGGACCGACGGGCGGATTTTTCCAAGATAAGAAGCCGGTCGCCTGGTGAGCGCTGCCTGAAGACACGGCGGCCTGGGGGTACGCGAAAGCTCAGGACAGCCGCTTCACGCAGCTCGGCCGACGTTATGTTCGGGCGTTACAGCGTTCGGCCGGCGCGCCCGGCGACGATCGGTGCATTGCCCCCGTCGATTTCCATGACGAAGCGCACCGGCGGCGCCGAAGAATTACGCACGTCCCGCGCCGTCACGAGCACAAAATGACTCGGGCTTGCCGACGTATCGATTTCCGTTATCTGCGGAGCAAAATCGGCGACGGTCGCAACTTGAAACGTCCGGTGCTGGCCGCTGAGGGTCAACGAAATTTGATCGCCGACAGAGATCGTCTTGGTTACCGGCGAGCTGCCGTCGCGGCGCATCGCCGTAAGCCAGAAATCTTCCGATCCGGAAACAGGAGGAGCCGCGGAGGCGACTTCCTTCGCCTGTGGAGCAGCCGTGCGTGTCAGCGCCGTCGCGAAGCTGGACCTGAGAACCGTCTCGCTACTGGCAAAGAACGAGGCCGCGGCGAGCACCGCCATCATCGTTCCCGCAGAAAGGCCCAGCCAAAACGGTCGCAATTCCTGCTTCGTCATGCTCCGGACCTCCAACGTTCTTACAGTTATATAAGTCGGCTTGAGACGAATTAGTTCACTTACCATCAGACCTACAAACGACATTAAGGCAATTCAATAGCGCGTGCAGTCGCGGATTGCGGATAAGTCTACTACAATTCGGGGTTGCGGCGCCTCTGCACGGCGTAGACGCGCCGTAAGTGCCTGAAAATAGCCAAATCCAGCGCCGCGAGAAGCGAGATCGACAGCCCGAGCAGGCTCCATGCCGCCGTATCGCTTGTACGCCGGAAAACCGCATTCGAATCCCAAGCCGAACTGGTCGTCGCAATCTCGATGATTGGCGCTGGCCCGGGCTCGCCGACCGCTTTCAGCGTTGATGGCTTTATGCTGTGCTCGATGCCGGCAAAGGCCGCCGAGAACGGACAGGCCCGAACCGGCGCGCTCGACGTCAAACAGGTCAGGAACAGAAAAACCGTACCCGCGACGATTGCATCCAGGATGGGGCGAAGCACAACGGACCGGCGCCTGGGACGAACGGCGCGTGCTTGCGTTTTCCTCTTGTCGCTGTCGTTGGCACTCATCGCGTCAAATCCCTCCGCCCGCAGTCAATTTGGTAATCACGATCCGTTAAGGTGAAGTTGACTGCTGCTTCTGGGCGCACTTGGGTCCGCAATGTGGCGTGGGCAGCCTAATTCGCTGCATCGCGCTAACTCCAGAAAGGGTGTTGCGTAATGGCTGCACTCCAATGACGGCACGATAAATTCGAGCGGCATGGTCGACTCGTTCCAAAGTGCGACCTCGAAAGGCTTGAATTCATACGTGTCACCGCCTAGCTTCCGCGCCGCTTATTTCGCATTTGCGAAATTGATGAATGAGCTCCTTAAAGTAGGTCAGCCGCCTCATGGGCTTCATCGCCGATAGTCTGAATCGCATCCAACCGTCCGCCACCATCGCTGTTTCGACGAAAGCTCGTCAGCTCGCCGCTCAGGGACGCAATATCGTCTCATTGTCGGCCGGCGAACCGGATTTCGATACGCCGCAAAACGTCAAAGACGCGGCGAAGCGAGCCCTCGATGCCGGCAAAACCAAATACACGGACGTCGACGGCATTCCGGAGTTGAAGGCCGCCATCGTCGCCAAGTTCAAGCGCGACAACGGCCTTGCTTACAAGCCGAGCCAGGTGTCGGTCGGAACAGGCGGCAAGCAAGTGCTCTACAATGCGCTGCTCGCCACACTCAATCCGGGCGATGAGGTCGTCATTCCGGCGCCGTGCTGGGTATCTTATGCCGATATCGTGCAACTCGGCGGCGGCAAGCCCATCTTCGCCGCAACGACGCTCGAGGACGGCTACAAGCTGAAACCCGAAGCGCTTGAGAAGGCGATCACGCCGAAGACGAAGTGGTTCATTTTCAATTCGCCGTCAAACCCGACCGGAACCGCGTACTCGAGCAATGACATCAAGGCGCTGACCGACGTCCTGCTGCGTCATGAACACGTCTGGGTGCTGACTGACGATATGTACGAGCATTTGCTCTACGACGGTCTGAAATTCGCGACGCCCGCAGCTGTCGAGCCGCGCCTCTACGATCGCACGCTAACGATGAACGGCCTGTCGAAGGCCTACTGCATGACTGGCTGGCGTCTTGGCTATGCTGCGGGGCCTGAGCCGCTCATCAACGCCATGCGCAAGTTGCAATCGCAGTCGACCTCCAACCCGACGTCGATTGTCCAGTGGGCCGGCGTCGAGGCTTTGAATGGGCCGCAGGATTTCATCGCCAGGAACAACGCCATCTTCGTCGAGCGTCGCGATCTCGTCGTCAGCATGTTGAACCAGGCCAAAGGTCTGCAATGCCCGAAGCCGCAAGGCGCATTCTACGTTTATCCGAGCATCAGGGCGTTGATCGGAAAAACGAGCAAAGGCGGCGCCAAAATCGTCAACGACGAGGTCTTCGTCACGGCGTTGCTTGAAGAAGAAGGCGTTGCAGTCGTGCACGGCGCGGCGTTTGAAGGGTCGCCGTCGTTCCGCGTGTCTTACGCGGCATCGACCGAAGCTCTCAAGGAAGCCTGCACCCGCATCCAAAGATTCTGCGGCAACCTGAGCTGACGAACAGAAAACCGGACATCAAAAAGCGCGCGAAAGGTTTCGCGCGCTTGCGTGTTGTAATCAATCGGAGGCGACGGTCGTTATGCCGTCGTCACGCTGCCTGCGAAACGCCCAGTGAACCAATCCCACGCGTGGGCGATATGTCCGGCAAGGGGCTTGCCGTCGATATCGGGAACAACCGGACGCCAAATCGCAATTGCCGTTGCTGGTTGCGATTTGAACTCGAAGACCTCTGGCTCCGCGCCGAAAGTGACGGGTAGCTGATCCTCGACCGCCATGACGTAACCGGCAGCATTTGCTGCGGACATCAGTGATTCGATACTCATAACCCAGCCTCGCATGTCTGAGCCAAATTTCCCTCTGGCTCGCTCCATATCCTGCGCTCGTACCCCTTAAAACGCGCCAAACACGGATCAGTTCATGATGAGGCAAGTTTAAAGTTATTCAAGCGATTTCTGCATTTTGAGACAAGTGGATGACGGCCATTGGTTCAAGTAGCTTCGGCACTGCAGCAAACTCGCGACCCGCCGATTTCCTCCCGCGCTGCAATACTAAAGTCTCACGAAACTGTGCGGCAAAGACCGTTGTGCAGGGCTGACTTTGGAGCGAGCATCATGAATGCCGCGCTTTTCCGAGGTGCGGGGTGCGGCCAAGCGTGGGTGCGCGCCTCGCAATATCGGAGGCAATCATGACAAGCTCAGATGGCCCAAAGGGCAGAAACGGCACTCAAGGAGGCAGGGTCGGGGTCCGCGGCGCACGCTGCGTTGCGCTGATCGGACCCTTCGCAAGTGGCAAGACAACACTTCTCGAAGCCATTCTCGCCCGCACCGGCGGCATCTCGAGAGCAGGCTCGATCGCAGCCAAGTCGACTGTCGGCGACAACACGCCGGAAGCCCGCGACCATGCAATGAGCGTCGGCCTCAACGTGGCTGATGCATCCTTCCTCGGCGACACCTTCACCTTTATCGACTGTCCCGGCTCGGTGGAATTCGCGCACGAAGGCGCTCTGGCGCTTCCTGTTTGCGATATGGCCGTTGTCGTCTGCGAGGCCGATCCAAAGCGCGTTGCCGCTCTGCAATTGATCCTGAAGCAGCTCGACGACACGGGTGTTCCGCATCTTCTTTTCCTGAACAAGATCGACACGTCGCAGACGCGCGTGCGCGATATCATCCCGAGTTTGCAGCCGGCGAGCGCCAAGCCGCTGGTACTGCGCCAAATCCCGATTTGGGAAGACGGCGTTGCCACCGGCTTTGTCGATCTCGCGTCCGAGCGTGCCTACGTCTATCGCGAACAAGACGAGAGCAAGATCATCGAGTTGCCGTCGGCCATCGCCGCGCGTGAGAAAGAAGCGCGCTTCCAGATGCTCGAAAAACTTGCCGACTACGACGACGAGCTGATGGAACAACTTCTCGCCGACGTTCCGCCGCCGAACGACCGTGTCTTCAGCGATCTCACCAACGAATTGCGCGACGGCCTCATTTGCCCGGTTATACTCGGCTCGGCCGAACAAGGGCACGGCATCTTGCGCCTCTTAAAAGTGCTCCGGCACGAATGCCCGTTCGTCGAAGACACGGCAAAGAGGCTCAAGCTCGAAAACGTGAAATCGGCGGCCTACGTCTTCAAGAGCGTGCACACCAAAGCAGGCGGCAAGCTGTCGTTTGCGCGTGTGCTTGCTGGCGAACTGCCGGACAACGCCACCGTCACGGGCCGCGACGGCCAGGAAGTGCGCGTCGCCGGCATCTTTACGATCCGCGGCGAAGAAACAGTCAAGCGTAATGGCGCTAGGGCCGGCGATACTGTTGCGCTCGGACGTCTCGACGCCATTCATTCCGGCGAGACGATCGGCGTCGGAAAATCGGTGGTCACTCAGATATCGGTGCCGAAGCCGCCGCAATCGGTTCTCGCGATTGGGCTGGGCCTCAAGGATCGTAAGGACGAGGTCAAGCTGTCTTCGGCCGTCGCCAAGCTCGTCGATGAGGATCCATCGTTGACGCTCGAGCACAACGCCGACATGCATCAGATACTGCTGCACGGTCAAGGCGAGATGCACCTGCGCGTCGTGCTCGAAAGGCTGATGCGAAAATACGGCATCGAGGTGCTGCGCGAGAAGCGCCGCGTTGGCTACAAGGAGACGATACGTTCCGCCGCCGAAGTTCGCGGCCGGCACAAGAAGCAATCCGGCGGCCACGGCCAATTCGGCGACGTCAAGCTCGACATCAAGCCGTTGCCGCGAAGCGCCGGCGTTCAGTTCGACGAGAAGATCACCGGCGGCGCCATTCCTCGAAACTTCATTCCGTCGGTCGAAATCGGCGTGCGCGACTATCTCACTGAGGGTCCGCTTGGCTTCCCCGTGGTCGACGTCGCCGTGACGTTGACGGACGGCTCGTATCACACGGTCGATTCATCCGACATGGCCTTCCGTCAGGCGGGACGACTCGCAATGTCGGAGGGGATGCCGAAGTGCAATCCGGTTCTGCTCGAGCCGATCATGGCCGTTTCGATCGCGGTGCCGTCGGAATTCAACGCCCGCATCAACGGCATCATTTCGCAGCGGCGCGGGCAGATTTTGGGCTTCGACGCGCGAACCGGCTGGCCGGGCTGGGACGTCATCGAGGCGCACATACCCGAAGCCGAGATGGACAACCTGATCATCGACCTGCGATCGGCGACCGCCGGCGTCGGTTCGTTCACGTTCGGCTTCGATCACCTCGCGGAAGTGTCGGGCAGACTCAAGGACCAGGTGCTTGCCGCCAGCAAAGCCGCCGCTGCCTGATCGCGACCTCGATCGATTGTCTGGCTGGTGCGGTGCTCTAGGGCACCGCGCCGGCTATGTTCAGCCCAGCTATCCCGCAGCTTTATTCGCGGATTTTCCGATCGGCGCAGCCTTTGCTGGCGATTTCGGACCTTTGAAGTAGTCGGCCAGCGCTTCGCGGCACAACGGCGAAAGACCGTCTCCGCCCTTATCGATGTGCGCCTTCAGGGCGTCGCGCATGCGCGGTTCCCAAGAACTGTGGATGTGCTTGGCGATGCTGTCGATGGCCTCAGCCTTCGGGTAGGGAGACCAGAAATCTGCAATCTGATTGGCCATGTGAACGAGTTCGGAGGCTTTCATAAATTCACCGGTTTGCGTTTGAAGGAAAGAACCTGACTAGGGATTGAAAACGACGGGACTGCCCTTTGCGAGGGCCGCCAGGAAAAGATTGGATTTGCGAGCGAGGTCGAGAGCCAGCGCCGTCGGAGCGGAGACAGTCACGAGGGCTCCGATGCCGGCCGTCACGGTTTTCTGAACCAATTCAAAGCTGCACCGGCTGGTCATCAGCACAAAACCGCTCTTGAGGTCCTCATTTTTCGCGAGCAGCGCGCCGATCAGCTTGTCGAGGGCGTTGTGCCGCCCGACGTCCTCGCGCACGAGCCGGATATCGCCCTCGGCCGACACCCATGCGGCGCCGTGCACCGAACGATTGTACTGGTTCATGGGCTGATGTTGAAACAGCGCGGCAGCCGCACGTTCGATGGCTTTTGCCGACGGCGCCCATTGCCGTTCCAATACCGGTAACGGACGCAACGCCGATGAAATGTCTTCGATACCGCAGAGCCCGCAACCGGTCCGCCCTTCGACGGTGCGGCGCGCCAGCCGCGAGGTTTCGAGGGCCGTTTCCGGAACCGCGACATCGACCGTGATGCCGTCTTCGCCCGGCATCACCAGTACGCCGCGAATGTCGCCCGGATTTTTCAGGATGCCTTCGCCGACGAGGAAACCGAAAGCGAAATCCCGCAGATCGGCCGGCGTCGCCATCATAACCGTATATGGCTCGGAATTGATTTGGAGCGCGACCGGCGTTTCCTGCGGTAGCTGCCATGTCACCGGT
>DATBRP010000130.1:0-3111 GCA_036560245.1 Hyphomicrobium sp. | reverse complement strand
TTCGCGCGGCGCAAGGGCGCGACCGAGTTGATGGTTCCCGCCGATATTCTCGTTGTCGAAAAAATCCCGCTGCTCGGTTCGGGCAAGCCCGATTACGTCGCAGCGTTCGAACTCGCGAAGCAAACGGTTGCGGCGAAGTTGGCGTCAACAATCGGCAGCGTCGAAGAGCGGGCCCTCACGTCGGCCGTTTGACAGGAACTTCGCGACTGCCTGCGCTAATATCGGCGCCAAAAGGAATCCGTGGCGGTAGACACCGTTGACGCGGATCGTACTGCCGCCGTCTTCTACAATGATGCGTGGGACGTTGTCGGGGAACGCCGGTCTTACGCCTGCGCCCATGTCGAGGATCGCGGCTTCGCCGAAGGCCGGATGCAGCGCGTAGGCCGAGCCCAAGAGATCGAGCGCCGACTTTAGCGTCATTGGACCACCGTCCTCGCGTTCGATGACACTGGCGCCGACGACGAAGCGGCCATCGCCCTGCGGCACGACGTAGACTGGCTGACGCGGATGCAACAGCCGCACCGGTCGTGAGAGGGCGATATCGCGCGATTGGATGACGATGCGTTCACCGCGAACGCCGCGAAGCGACGGCAAATCGTGCCGCGCGGCCATTCCGCGACAGTCGATCACGACGTCTTCTCCGCGCTGTTCGAATGGACGACCGAACTCGACCTCGACGCCGAGTGCGCGAACTTCGGAGAGCAGCCAGCCTAGCGCTTCAGCCGCGCCGACATGCGCTTCGTCGGGGAAAAAGAGGCCGCGCTCGAAGCGACCGGCGAGGTCCGGCTCCAGCGCCGCGACGCGCTGCGCGTCAACGACGTCGTGCCGCTCCGTCATCTTTGCGAAGCGCGCCAGATCGGAGGCGTCACGAGCCGGTGCGACGACGAGCGTGCCATTGGCGACGGTGCCGGGGTACGCCGCGCGCCAGAGCGCAACGCTTTCACGGCCGAGATCGCGGACAACGAGAGGAGCGCCTTCGGCTTCGCATTCCGGTGCGATCATCGCCGCTGCCCAACGGCTCGAGCTTCGCGCGAAAGGCTCGCTGCTTTGCTCGACGAGGCGAACGCGATGCCCCGCGTGCGCCAGCGCATAGGCTTGCCAGAGGCCGACGATGCCGGCGCCGACAACGGCGATAGGAGGCTTACTCACGACGGAACCCGCTCGGTTGCGCGCGCTTCTCTAGCATCAATCGCCAAGCGCCACACCCTCACGGCGCGGATCGGCGCCGCCTTCGAGATGGCCGTCGCGCCGCTCGATCGTGTGCACACCGGACGTCATCGTCGTGCTGGTGACGGCATGGCCGTAGGCCGTCATTTCGAACGCGGGCCAGACGAAGTTTGGCGAATATTCCATCAGGAACGGCCCGCCCATACTGCCGAAATTGGGGAGCGCTGCCGCTTGCTGCGCATCGAGATCCCAGTCGAGCATCGCCACGAGTGTCTTGACGACGTAGAGGATGATCTGCGAACCGCCCGGCGAGCCGGTGACGATCTCGGGCGTACCATGCTGGTCGAGCACGATCGTCGGCGCCATCGAGCTTCGCGGCCGCTTGCCGCCCGCCACGGCATTGGCGACGACGTTGCCGTCGGCATCGACGGGTACGAACGAGAAGTCCGTCAGCTCGTTGTTGAGAAGAAATCCCGCCGCCCAGAGATGCGATCCGAATGCGCTTTCGATTGTCGCGGTCATCGACAGGGCATTGCCGTCGTCATCAATGATCGAAACCTGCGTCGTGCCCGGAACTTCATTCGTGAAGTCTTTTCCGAAGGTCTTTTTCGCGAGTCCCGGCGGCAGGCCCGGCTCGGCTTTCTCCATTGCTTTGGTCGGATTGATCAGCCGTCGGCGCTCCGCCAAATATGCGTCATCGGTCAGACCGGAAGGAACCGCGATCTGATCGGGGTCGGCGATGTAGCGGTTGCGGTCAGCAAAGGCGAGCTTCTCGGCTTCGGCAATGATGTGCATAGCTGGCGGCCCCATAAGTGCGGATGCTCCTTGCACCTGTGGGAACGGCTCGATCAGCTTCAGAACGGCGCCAACAGTCAGGCCGCCGGACGACGGCGGACCCATGCCGCAGACTTTTCGCGCACGATAGTCGACACAGATCGGATCGCGCTCTTTGGCAACGTAGCCTGCGAGGTCGGCTGCAGTCATGTCGCCGGCAATGCTCGGCGCTTCGCTGACGGCTTTGACGACGGCATCCGCGATAGGGCCGTTGTAGAAGGCGTCCGCGCCTTTTGCGGCAATTGTTTTCAGCGTCGCTGCGTACTCGGGATTTTTGAGCAGGGTGCCGACGGAGCGCGGCTTGCCGCTTTCATCAAAGAAATAAGCGCGCGCGGCAGGCGTGAAGTTTTCCGGCCGCGAGGCATTCAAAAGAATGCTGAGCCGCGGCGAAACCGGAAAGCCGTTCTCGGCGAGTTTTATCGCGGGAGTGAACAGTGCCGCCCACGGCAGTTTACCGTAGCGCCGGTGTACGGCTTCCAAGGTGCGCATCGTTCCCGGCACGCCGACGCTGAGGCCGGAGCGCAGTGCCGCCTCGAATTGCATCGGCTTGCCGTCTCGCATGAAGCGATCCGGCTTTGCTGCGGCGGGCGCCGTCTCCCGGCCGTCGAACGTTGCGAGCGTGCGCGATTTTGCATCCCAGTAGACGAGAAAAGCGCCGCCGCCGAGGCCGGACGATTGCGGCTCGACAAGACCGAGCACGAGTTCGGTCGCGACTGCCGCATCGGCCGCCGAACCGCCCTGGCGCAGGATTTCGCGTCCAGCTGCCGCCGCCAGAGGCTCGGCCGCAACGACCATATGATGTTGCGCGATGACGAGCGGCTTCGTCGTCGTACCCGATGCGGCCTCGGGCGGCGGCCTGCTCTCCTGGGCGATTGCCGCTGACGCGGAGAGTAACAGGCAAAGAGCAGTCAGCGATCGAACAATCATCGTGGCTCCACGTGGATCAACCGCAGATGACTATGGCGGCCAGGAGAAAAGCAAGGATAACGTGTCGCCGGCTTCTTAAAGCAATATCCGGAGGGACTCACATGTCCATTTTGAAAGGTCGTCATGCCGGTATCGCCGGAGGTGCGCTCGCTCTGATTGCGATTGGTGCGGTTACGGCAATCG
>DATBRP010000129.1:0-8524 GCA_036560245.1 Hyphomicrobium sp. | reverse complement strand
TCGCGTCCGACATTCGACCGGCTTTTAAAAGTCGCGCAGGCGTTCCGCGAAGACTTCTCGCTCGACGAGATTCATCAGTATTGCAAAATCGATCCGTGGTTCCTCGCTGAGATCAAGGCCATCGTCGATACCGAAGCGCGTGTCATCGCACACGGGCTGCCGAAAACGGCGACGCAGCTTCGCGCTCTCAAGGCGCAGGGTTTTTCGGATGCGCGCCTTGCCAAGCTGGCCAAGCTCAGCGAAGCCCAGGTGCTGCAGACGCGGAAAGCGCTTGGCGTTCGGCCCGTCTTCAAGCGCATCGACACGTGCGCGGCAGAGTTCACGTCTCCGACTCCCTACATGTATTCGACCTACGAGACGGGCCTCAGCGGCGAGCCCGCCTGCGAGGCGCAGCCGACGGCAAAAGAGAAAATCGTCATTCTCGGCGGTGGTCCGAACCGCATCGGCCAAGGCATCGAGTTCGACTACTGCTGCTGCCACGCGTGCTTCGCGCTGACGGCGGCCGGGTTCGAGACGATCATGGTCAACTGCAATCCGGAAACTGTTTCGACCGATTACGATACTTCGGATCGCCTGTTCTTCGAGCCTCTGACGGCCGAAGACGTGCTCGAAATCATTCGCGTCGAGAGCGGCAATGGCACACTCAAGGGCGTCATCGTTCAGTTCGGCGGACAGACGCCGCTGAAGCTCGCGAGCGCGCTCGAGGAGGCGGGCGTTCCGATCCTCGGCACGTCTCCGGATGCGATCGACCTCGCGGAAGATCGCGATCGCTTCAAGGCGCTCATCGAAAAACTGAAGCTCTCGCAGCCGAAGAGCGGCATCGCCAAGACGCCGGGCGAAGCGCGGGCCGTGGCTGAGGCGGTCGGCTATCCCGTCGTTATCCGGCCTTCATACGTACTTGGTGGTCGGGGCATGGAAATCGTCCATGATGGCGCCGAGGTGGATCGCTACGTCACGCGCCTTTCCGCGACGCTTGACAGGCCGTCGGAACTCGTCGTTTCCGACAAGCGCCCGCTGCTGATCGACAGTTATTTGACGGATGCCGTCGAGGTCGATGTCGATTGTCTGTCGGACGGCAAGGACACGTTCATTGCCGGCATCATGGAGCACATCGAGGAAGCCGGAATTCATTCGGGCGACAGCGCTTGCTCGCTGCCGCCGTATTCGCTTTCGCCTCAGACCATTGCCGAGCTTGAACGCCAGACGCGCGAACTTGCTTTGGCGCTGCGCGTCGTCGGGCTGATGAACGTGCAGTTCGCGATCAAGGACGGGCACGTCTTCATTCTCGAAGTGAACCCGCGGGCTTCGCGTACCGTGCCTTTCGTTGCCAAGGTCGTCGGTCTGCCGATCGCGGCTATCGCCGCACAGATCATGGGCGGCAAGCCGCTCGCGGCGTTCAATCTCAAGAAGCCCGACTACGATCACGTCGCGGTCAAGGAAGCGGTCTTTCCGTTTGCGCGCTTCCTCGGCGTCGATCCGATCCTCGGGCCTGAGATGCGCTCGACCGGCGAGGTCATGGGCATCGATCGCGATTTCGCAATGGCGTTCGGTAAAAGCCAGCTTGGCGCGGGGCAGACGCTGCCGTCGGGCGGCACCGTTTTCGTGTCGGTCAAGGAGAACGATAAAGCCCGTGTGGTCGGTCCGGTGAAGGAACTCGCGGCAATGGGTTTCAAGGTTGTTGCGACGCGCGGGACCAAGCGGTTCCTGGAAGCTAACGGCATTCAGTGCGACGGCATCAACAAGGTTCTGGAAGGCCGGCCGCATATCGTCGACGCGATCAAAAACGGTGATATTCAACTTGTTTTTAATACAACCGAGGGCTCAAAGGCTTTGAGCGACAGCAAGGACATCCGGCGCACGGCCTTGCTTCACCACATCCCCTACTATACAACATTGGCGGGGGCAGTAGCGGTTACACGGGCCATCAAGGCGTTGACTTCCGACACGCTTCAAGTGGCTCCGCTGCAGGCATTTGCGCATCGTTGAGCCGTTTCATTGCGGGTGATTTGGACGCCTTCGAGCCGCGCGGTCAGCCCGCCACTTTCCTGTTCACCGTTCCTAGAGTTAATTTGACGGAGCCGAACGCTCCGCGAAGACAGACCGTTCAAGACGTGGAGAAGATGATGGAACGGGTGCCGATGACCATCGAGGGTTACAAATACCTCGAAGAAGAATTGCAGCGACTGAAGGCTGTCGAACGTCCGCGCATTATCGCGGCCATTTCGGAAGCGCGCGCCCACGGCGATTTGTCGGAAAATGCGGAATACCACGCCGCCAAGGAGCAGCAGGGGCTGAACGAGGCCCGCGTTTCCGAAATCGAGGACAAGATCAACCGCGCCGAAGTGATCGACGTTTCGAAGCTTTCCGGCGACACGATCAAGTTCGGCGCCACCGTCATGCTTCAGGACGAAGATTCGGACGAGAAGGTCACCTACACCATCGTCGGCGACACGGAAGCCAATCTTCGTGATCGCAAGATTTCGATTTCGTCGCCGATGGGGCGCGCACTGATCGGCAAGTCGAAGGGCGACAGCGTCGACGTGACGACGCCTAAGGGCACGCGGACGCTGGCAGTATTGAAGGTCAGCTGGAAATAAGGTTGCTTCGCGGGCGGCTATTCGTTGCCGCCCTCGAAGAAAGCGCGCGCCGCTTCGCATTCCGCCTTCGACGACGCGATGTCGAAAGTCTTGTCGTCACCCGTCTTTCCCGATAGCTCGATCGCATCGGAAGCGCCTTCGAACGCGAGGCCGTTCTCGCCCGTTTCGAGCCGGAGGCTGCCGTTCGCGAGCGGAGTCAGCCGAAAGACGCCGCCGTCTCCCTCGAGAAAGCATTCGAAAGCCGTGTTGCCGGTTCTGCAACTCGCGGCCTGTCCGTACCACTCGGGACTCGTCTTCAACATCAACGCGAAGCCAAGCTCGAAGCGGTCCGCCATGTTCGGTTTGCCGTCGGAGTTGGCTTTGGACAAATCGATTTCAATGCTGCGGACACGCTGCGTGCTGTGGATTTTGAGATGCTCGTCGCTATACGTGCGGGCGAAGCAGGGAGGCCCGTCGAGGACGTTGGCGAAATAGCGATTATAAAGATCGTCCGATGTGGTGGCCGATGCGCGCGTCACGTTCAGCGGCGCGGCGCCGAGCAGAGACAGGGCCGTCAGAATGGCGCAACTTGAAAAGACTCTCATCGCCTATCTCCAAGTCCGGTGCGCCCGCTCAAGTTCCTTCGGGACCGGCCGCTCCGATCGGAACGCCCGGCTCCCGCTTGGTCCGTCGGATCGTCAGGAAGGTTTTGATGCTGGCGACGTTCGGTGCGGCCGTCAATTCATCGAGCACAAAGTTCTGGAACCTCGGTAAATCGTGCGCGATGCACTTCAGCATAAAGTCGCTTTCACCGGAGAGCATGTAGGCCTCACGGACGAGGGGCCACGCAAGGATGCGGTTTTCGAAGGCGCGAAGATCGGACTCTGCCTGATTGTGCAGCCGAGCCATGACGAATGCCGTCAATGCATAGCCGAGCGCGGCTTCGTCGATGAGGGCGGTGTAGCCCGAGATGAGGCCAGCCTCTTCAAGCGCGCGGACGCGGCGCAGACAGGGGGGCGCCGAAAGGCCGATCCGGTTGGCGAGCGCGATGTTGGTCATGCGGCCGTCGGCCTGCAGCTCTTTCAAGATCCGCCAGTCGATTGCGTCGAGCTCTATTGCCATAAGGCTCCTCGTGCGTTCCGAATGCCGAGAGTAATATCAGGAATGTTTAAGGTCGGCTTTGCATTTCGCTTATTTCATTTAAAGCGATGCGTCAGAGGGCTCGACACCGCCGCTTCGAGAGACCACAACATCGCGGCATGACACGCTTAACAGCCCATTCCCGACTGTTGACGGGCCAGACGGCCTGGATCTTTTCCGATGGCAAGGCCGGGCACGAGGCTCAGTGTTTCGGCGTCGTCGAGGCGCTCGGCCTGCAGGCCGAAGTCAAACGTGTGAACCCGACCGGGCTGCACAAATGGGCTTCGCCGTGGGGGCCGGTGGCCCGTCGCGAAGGCTTCGGCAGCCCAGGCTCTCAGGTTGAGCCGCCGTGGCCGGCTTTGGCCTTTGCCACCGGCCGCACGACGATCCCGTATATCCGGGCGTTGCGGCGGCGTGCGGGCTTTGCCACGTACACGGTGATCCTGATGGACCCGCGGACGGGTTCCAATAGCGCCGACTTGATCTGGGTTCCGGAGCACGATCGCCGCCGTGGCGCCAACGTAGTCTCGACGCTTACCGCGCCGCATCGCTACTCGCCGCTGCGTCTGCAGGCGCTCCGCTCGAACCTGCCGCCAGCGATCGCGGCTTTGCCTCGATCACGAATAGCCTGCCTGATCGGCGGTCCCAACGGCGATTTTCGTTACAGCGATGCGGACGAAGGTCGTTTGGTCGAATGCCTGAAACTCCTCTCCGAGGACGGGCTCAGTCTGATGATCACGGCGTCGCGGCGGACACCGGAACGACTGGTGTCCCGCATTCGCGAGGCTGTCAGAAATTCGAGAGCTTTGTTCTGGGACGGCAGCGGACAAAACCCCTATCCCGACTTCCTTGCCCACGCCGATCTCTTTCTCATCACGGCCGACAGCGTCAGCATGACATGCGAGGCGGCAGCGACGGGACGCCCGATCTATGTGTTCTCGCCGTCCGGCGGTAGTGCCAAATTCAAGCGTTTTCATGCGGCTCTCGCAGCCTATGGCGCGACGCGGCCGCTACCCGAACGCGGTGCGCCCATCGAGACTTGGACATATGATCCGCTGCATTCGGCCGAGGTCATCGCGGCTGAGATCGCGCAACGCTGGCGGCGCCGCGCTGAAATGCTGCCGGGACTCATCACGCCACCCGATTGGTGAGTGAAGCGGGACGAGGGAACATTCGGTGACGACGCTGGCCGGTGATGATGTAAAGGATCGCGTCGAAGGCTTCGCGGCAGGGGGAACGTTGCCTCGCGCTCCCGACGTGGCGCGTCCATCGGAAGCACGCCGTCTCAGGCTGTTGGTGGAGTTCGGCTTGCTTTTCATCGGCACGCCGCTCGCCATGCATATCGCGGTCGCCGATTATCATGTGCCGCTTTTCTACGCGCTGCCGCCGCTGCTTCTGGCTTTTATCGCGTTCCTGCTTTTCGATCCGAGTTTCAGCGTGCGGCAAGAGGTTCGTCGCGGCGTCTCCCGGGCGACGCTCGTTTCAATCCTGGCCATCTTCATCATCGGAAGTGTCGTCGTCGCCGCGTTCGTGGCGGACGTCATGCCGGGACGACTGTTCTCGCTTGCCGCCGAGCGACCCGGCATGTGGCTCGGCATCATGACGCTTTATCCATTCCTGTCCGTGCTGCCGCAGGAGTTCATCTATCGCGTCTTCTTTTTTCATCGTTATGGGCCGCTATTTCACAGCCGGTTCACTCTGATCCTGACCAACGGCCTGGTCTTCGGCTTCGGACATATCCTGTTTCGCAATTGGATCGCCGTCGGCGGGTCATTCGCCTTGGGATTGCTCTTTGCCTGGCGCTACGAAAGGACACGCTCGTTCTGGGCCGTGTATCTGGAACACCTACTCTGGGGCTGGCTCGTCTTCACGATCGGGCTCGGCGTCTTTTTCTTCACCGGCGTCAACAATCCGGCCTGGTAACGTGGCGCATTGAGTGCCCCGCCGCGATGGGTTAGAACGCGCGCCAATCCCTAAACTCTCTTTCATAGAGGCGCCCCCGATGGCCGCACATCAGTATGTCTACCACATGCATAAGCTCTCCAAGACCTATCCGGGGGGCAAGCAGGTTCTGAAGGACATCTCGCTGTCGTTCCTCCCGGGCGCCAAGATCGGCGTCGTCGGCTTGAACGGCGCGGGTAAGTCGACGCTGTTGAAGATCATGGCTGGCATCGTCGACGACTTTATTGGCGAGGCGCGCGCCGCTGACGGCATCAAGGTCGGCTACCTGCCGCAGGAGCCCGAGCTTGATCCTGCAAAGGATGTGCTCGGCAATGCGATGGAAGGTGTCGCGGAAAAGAAAGCCATTCTCGATCGCTACAACGAGATCGCCGCCAACTACTCGGAAGAAACGGCGGACGAGATGACGGCGCTGCAGGATCAGATCGACGCGCAGGATCTCTGGGACCTTGATGCGCAGGTCGAGCAGGCGCTCGATGCGCTGCGGTCTCCGCCCGGCGATTCCGATGTGACGAAGCTCTCGGGTGGCGAGAAGCGTCGCGTGGCGCTGACGCGGCTGCTGCTGTCGAAGCCGGACATTCTGCTGCTCGACGAGCCGACGAACCATCTCGACGCCGAAAGCGTCGCCTGGCTCGAGCGCTATCTCAAGGAATACACGGGCTGCGTCATTCTCGTGACCCACGACCGCTATTTCCTCGACACCATCACCGAGTGGACGCTCGAACTTGATCGCGGCCACGGCGTGCCGTGGAAGGGCAACTACTCGAGCTGGCTCGAGCAGCGCGCCAAGCGCGAAGCCGTCGAGAAGGCGCAGGAGGAAGGCAAGCAAAAGGCGCTCTCGCGCGAGCTCGAATGGATCAGGTCTTCGCCGAAGGCGCGGCAGGCCAAGTCCAAGGCCCGCATCACGGCTTATGAGAAATTGGCCGATGAGGCGGGGCGTGAGGAAACGGGTCGCGCCAGCATGCAGATCGCAACGGGGCCACGCCTCGGCGGCATCGTCATCGAGGCCGAAGATCTTTCCAAAGCGTTCGGCGATCGGCTGCTGATCGATGGGCTGTCATTCAAATTGCCGCCCGGCGGCATCGTCGGCGTGATCGGCCCCAACGGCGCCGGCAAGACGACGCTGTTCAAGATGCTGACCGGGTTGGAAAAGCCGGACAAGGGCACGATCCGGCTCGGCGATACGGTGAAGGTCGCCTACGTCGACCAGTCGCGCACGCATCTCGACGACAAGAAGACCGTGTGGGAAGAAATTTCCGGCGGCCTCGACCAGATGCTGCTTGGCGGCAAGAAGGAAATGCCGAGCCGGGCGTATTGCGGTTGGTTCAATTTCAAGGGCGCCGACCAGCAGAAGAAAGTCGGGCTGCTATCGGGCGGCGAGCGCAACCGCGTACATCTGGCGAAGCTCCTGAAGGAAGGCGGCAACCTGTTGCTGCTCGACGAGCCGACGAACGACCTCGACACCGAAACGCTCGGTGCGCTCGAAGCGGCGCTGGAAGATTTTCCGGGTTGTGCCGTCGTGATCTCGCATGACCGCTTCTTCCTCGACCGTCTCGCAACGCACATCCTCGCATTCGAAGGCGACAGCCACGTCGAATGGTTTGAAGGCAACTTCGCCGACTACGAGGAAGACAAGAAACGCCGGCTCGGCGATCAGGCGATCGAACCGCACCGCATCAAGTTCAAGCGGTTCGAGCGGTAACGGACCGAGGATCGTCCGGCGCCACGAGAGAGACGTCCCCTCATCCGCCCCTCCGGGGCACCTTCTCCCCGGGGGAGAAGGAAAGTGGACTTTCCTCTCCCGGAACGGGAGAGGATGCCCAAAGGGCAGGTGAGGGACTTAAGCGGGCCCCAGCCGTTCGCGTGTGCGGCTTGGCGCCCTCATCCGGCCTTCGGCCACCTTCTCCCAAGGAGAAGGAATTGCACCAGTGAGCCTTAGCCGTTGCCGTTATCGATGATCGGCAACTTCTTTGCTTCTTCCGAACTCAGCGACAGCTTCACGCCGTCCTTCACTTCGGTGATCTTGTCGCCTGAAACGGCGAAGACCTTGGCATTGATGCCGGCAGGGCCGCCTGCGGTAACGAGAATTTCCTGGACCTTCCCGGAAGTGTCGGATTTCACGCCGTTGAGTTCGCCAATCTTGGCGCCGTCAGCGCCATATACGGCCGCGCCGATTTGCAGCTGGCTGGCATTCACCGTCGAAGCGCTGTCGCCGGATGATGCCGCTGGCTCGGCCGCAGCAGCAGGTGCTTCCTGCTTGACGGGAGGAACGTCTGCCTTGTCCGAGGTGTCAGAGGGGGGCTCAGTGCTTGGTGCCGCGGTGGTGGCATCGGAAGGAGGCGTCGCCTCCGGCGTTGTCGCGGTGTTCGTGTCGCCGGCGGCGGGAGCATCGGCACCGTCGTTCGTTTCGCTGCCGGCCGCAGGTGCTGCCGGAGGGATCGTGTCGTCGGTTGCCGCCGGTTTATCGGGTTCGGTTTGCGCTTGAGCGACGAGGAACGCGGCCGCGGATGCGGCGTGTGCGGATGAAATGCCTAGACCGAGAGCGGCGGCGAGAACCGCCGCGCCCGCCAAGGAATGAGACTTCACAGAGAACATGATTGCCTCCCAACTCGAATAGCGACTTGCAAAGATGCCGCGAGGTGCCCGCTCGAAATTGCCCCGTCCATCTTACGCCCATGTGCTCACTAGCGCTCATAGACGTGTTGCAATGTCAATGGACGTGCTGGCGCGCACGCCTTCACGCAGCGACGTGCGCGTGTGCCGTCACATAGGGACTGACCTCAACGAGAATAAGAGGCGTTCTCTCCGCGCACGGACGTCTTCGCACCGAAGCGGCGAGATCGTTGGCG
>DATBRP010000128.1:0-6272 GCA_036560245.1 Hyphomicrobium sp. | reverse complement strand
GGCATCATCGTCATCGGAATTTCGCGCGCCGTCTTGGTGCCGATGAAGCCGCCGATGCCGAGGCCGACAAGGATCAAAATCCAGGATGACGCCGTCGGTGCCGCGAGACCGAGCGTCGTCAGGATGGCGATCGTCATGCCGATCATGCCGAACAGGTTGCCGCGGCGCGACGTCGCCGGGCTCGATAGCCCTCGGAGCGCCAGGATGAAAAGCACCCCGGCAACGAGGTAGAGCATTGCGGCGACATTTGCGGACATTGGATCGTTTCCCGGCCTAGTTCTTCATGCTGTTTGCAGGTTCGTTGAGCAGGCGAGATAGGGCGCGTCAGCCTTCCTTCTTCGCCGGCGTTTCCTTCTTTTTGTACATGGAGAGCATGCGATTGGTGACGAGGAAGCCGCCGAAGATATTGATGGAAGCCATCGTCAACGCGAGGAAGCCGAAGATCTTGGCGACGACGCTGTCGGTCGCCGTCAGCGAGACACCGACCGCGAGCAGCGCGCCGACGACAATGACGGAGGAGATCGCGTTGGTGACGCTCATCAGCGGCGTGTGCAGCGCGGGTGTCACCGACCAGACGACAAAGTAGCCGACGAACACCGCTATCACGAAGACCATGAACTCGTAGACGGAAGGACTGACCAGACCGCCGCCTTCGGCGAAAGCCGTCGACGTTGTGGCGAGGAAAACCATGAGTGCCACACCAAGAGCTTCGATCAAGCGCATGACGTGCCTCCTTATGGATTCTTGGGCGCGAGATTCGGATGCACGATCTGGCCGTCTTTGGCGACAAGCGTGCCTTTGACCAGATCGTCGTCCCAGTTGACGGCCAGCGTCTTCTCTTTTTTATCGATCATCGTCTCGAGAAACGCCAACAAGTTGCGGGCATAGAGGCTGGACGCGTTGACGGCGATGGTGCCGGCGAGATTGAGCGGTGCGAAAATCTTGACGCCGTTCGGCGTCTCGATCGTCTTGCCTGGCTCCGTCAGCTCTGTATTGCCGCCGCGTTCGGCTGCGAGATCGACGATCACCGAGCCGGGCTTCATGCTCTCGATCATGGCACGTGAAATGAGCTTCGGTGCGGGGCGACCGGGTATCAGCGCCGTGGTGATGACGATGTCCTGCGTCTTGACGTGCTGGGCGACCAACTCCGCCTGCTTCGCCTGATATTCAGCGCTCATCGGCTTGGCGTAGCCTGCCGCCGTCTGCGCCTGCTTGAACTCGTCATCCTCGACCGCGATGAATTTGGCGCCGAGCGATTGCACCTGTTCCTTGGTAGCCGGGCGAACGTCCGTCGCGGTTACCTGGGCTCCGAGACGCCGCGCTGTCGCGATCGCCTGCAGACCCGCTACGCCGACGCCCATGATGAAGGCCTTCGCCGCCGGAACCGTTCCTGCCGGCGTCATCATCATCGGCAGCGCTTGGCCAAACATCGCGGCGCCGTCGATAACGGCCTTGTAGCCGGCGAGGTTCGCCTGGCTCGACAGCACGTCCATCGACTGGGCGCGCGTCGTCCTCGGCATGAATTCCATTGAGAAAACGGTGGCGCCGGTTCCGGCGAGCGCCGCAAGCCCCGCGAGATCGCCGAAGGGGTCGACCATTCCGGCAACGATGGCGCCGGGTTTCAAGGTCGCGACATCCTCGATACTCGGCCGGCGTACCTTGAGAAGAATATCGGCGCCAAACAACGCCTCCTGCCGCGAGGCAATTTCCGCGCCTGCCGCACGGTAGGCCTCGTCGGAAAACCGCGATCGCAACCCCGCACCCGATTCGATGCGAACGTTGGCGCCAAGCGCGGTGAATTTCTTCACCGTATCGGGCGAAACCGCGACACGCGGCTCGTCCGCCGATTCACTGGTGACAGCTATCGTGACCATTTCTCAGTCCAATTGTGGGTGACGTCCCCCTGCGGCGAGTCGGAAGTAAAAAGGGCAGACCCTGCGAAGAGCCTGCCCTGCATGAAATCACTTGTACAGCCTAAGCCAGCCAGGCTTCAGACCAAGAAGATCTTCATGCCGGCAAGCAAAATAACCAGGAAAATGATACCGAACTTCGTAAAGCGCAAAAAATTCTCGTAGGTTTTCACGTGCGCTTCGTAGTCCATGGCCGGATGGCCCTTCGAAGTGTCGACACTCACGTTTCTTCTCCCCAGTCGGTGGATCGGTAAAACTGCATAAGGTTGGTATATCAAGACTTGGCTCGCTTCAAGTCGCCGCAGGCATCGACTTTGCGCCGGCACGGCATTTCGAGCGCGCCGATTGTCCCGAGCCGAGCTAATGCCCGCCTGAAGCCGCTGAATTCGGGAAAGTTCCGTTGGAAGCTAGATCGCGACCTGGGTTCCAACCTCGACCACCCGATCCGTCGGTATCTGGAAATAGGTGGTTGCGTCCTCGGCGCTGCCGGCAAGCGCGATGAACAGGCGCTCCTGCCAGCGCGGCAGCTCGGACTTCGGCGTCATCCGCAGCGATCGGCGCGAGAGGAAGAACGACGTCGAGCCGATATCGATGTTGCAGTCCTTGCGACGCGCGTGTTCGAGGATCTTCGGTACGCTTGGCGTCTCCATGAATCCATAGCGGGCTACGATGCGTATGAAATGATCCGAGACCCGCTCAATCGATATTCGTTCATGCCTGGCGACGCGCGGCGTCTCTTCGGTTCGGATCGACAGCAGGATGTTGCGCTCGTGCATGACGCGATTGTGCTTCAGATTGTGCAGCATCGACGTCGGAGCGGCATAAGGATCGCCGGTCAGAAAAACGGCCGTTCCAGGAACTCGGTTCGGAGGCTTGGCCTCGAGCTTGCGGACCAGCCAATCGAGATCGGCCTCGTTGCGCTTCGTTATCTTGGCGAGAACCCGTGTTCCCTTGACCCAAGTAAACATGATCGTCGCCAGCATGAAGGCGATGACGAGCGGCACCCAGCCGCCTTCAAGAAGTTTCAGGATGTTCGCCGAGAAAAACGCCTGCTCGATCAGCAGCAACGGAATGACAATAAGGACGACTCGCCAGAGCGGCCATTTCCAGCACTTCCAGATAACGAAGAACGCCATCATCGTGTCGATGACCATCGCCGCGGTGACCGATACGCCATAAGCGGCAGCGAGGTTGGACGAGGTCCGGAAGGCGAAAATGACGACCAGGACGGCGACGAAAAGCAGCCAGTTGACCCTTGGCATATAAATCTGGCCGGCGATGCTTTCCGAGGTGTGCCGGATTTCGAAACGCGGAACGAGACCGAGCTGAATGGCCTGTCGCGTCAGCGAAAAGGCCCCTGTAATCACGGCTTGGCTGGCGATCACCGTCGCGAACGTCGACAGAATGAGCATCGGGATCAGCGCGAAATCTGGGTAGAGCCGGTAGAAGGGATTTTCGACCGCGTTCGCGTCGTTCATGACGAGCGCGCCCTGGCCGAAATAATTGAGCACCAGCGCCGGCATGACGAAATACATCCACGACACGGTGATCGGGAGGCGGCCGAAATGTCCGAGATCGGCGTAGAGGGCCTCGGCACCTGTACAGGCGAGAAATACAAGGCCCATCACGGTCAGGCCGAGCACGCCGTTGTGGTAGACGAACATCACGCCCTGCAATGGATTGAGGGCCCAGAGCACATGCAGGTTATCTGCGACGTGCATCAGGCCGCCGAGCGCCAGAACCGCGAACCAGACGGCCATGACGGGGCCGAAAAAACGCGCGACCTGATCGGTGCCGCGAGACTGCATCCAAAAAAGTCCCGCAAGCACAACGATCGCCACGGGGATGACGGCTTCTTCGAACTGCGGCGCGACGAGCTTTAGACCTTCAACGGCAGACAAGACTGAAATCGCAGGCGTGATGACCGCGTCGCCGTAAAAGAACGATGCGCCGGCTATGCCCAGGGCTCCGAGCAGGGGCGCGCTCCGCCTCGCAACCGTCTGGCCGAGAGCCATCAGGGCGAACATGCCGCCCTCGCCCCTGTTGTCGGCGCGCAGCAGCAGCAGCACGTACTTCGTCGTCACGACGAAGGTCAGGCTCCAGAAAATCAGCGACAAAACGCCAAGCGTCGCCTCGGCGACCGTTCCGTGGCGTGCGGCCGCGGTGATCGCTTCCTTGAAGGCGTAAAGCGGACTCGTACCGATGTCGCCGAAAACGACACCGACGGAGCCCAAAGCCAAAGCCCAGAAATTCTTGCTTTCTTGCCCTTCGCCCGCACCGAATTCGGCGGCCTGGAGAGAGGCTTGCGGTTGTGCCATTCAGGCGCCTCAACCTGTCGAGAAGCTGCTATGCAGCAAAGTGGCGGGTGTCTACTCCCACCGGCCGACTATGGGAAGCGGCAAAATCGCCCTCCGCCCCCCTGCGACGGCTTGACAATGCGCTGATCGCTAGATTCGTTGCGGCTACCCGAACAATTTTCTATCCGGCGTGCCAAATCTGACTCAGGTCATCGTTTCCAATTCGTCGATCATGCCTTCGATGACCTTCAGCCCCTTGTTCCAAAATTCAGGATCGCGGGCATCCAGGCCGAACGGCGCCAGCAACTCAGAATGGTGTTTCGACCCCCCTGCTTTCAAGAGGTCGAAATACTTCGCGACGAAACCAGGGTGTGCCTCGGCATAGAGACCGTAGAGCGAATTCACCAAGCAATCACCGAAGGCGTAAGCGTAGACATAGAACGGCGAGTGGATGAAGTGCGGGATGTAGGTCCAGAACACTTCGTAACCGGGCTTGAGATCAATCGCGGGTCCGAGGCTTTCCGCCTGCACGTCGAGCCAGATGGCGTTGAGGCGATCCGACGTCAGTTCGCCCTTCTTGCGCTCCTCGTGGACTTGGCGCTCGAAAGTGTAGAAGGCGATCTGGCGCACGACCGTATTGAGCATGTCTTCGACTTTGGCCGCGATCATGGCCTTGCGCTCGCGCTTGTCTTTCGTCTCGGCGAGCAGCGCCTTGAACGTCAGCATCTCGCCGAAGACGGAGGCCGTCTCAGCGAGCGTCAACGGCGTCGGCGCCAGAAGCGGACCTTGGGCGCGCGCGAGCCACTGATGCACCCCATGCCCCAGCTCATGAGCCAGCGTCATCACATCGCGCGGCTTGCCGAGATAATTCATCATCACGTAGGGATGGACCGAAGGGACGGTCGACGCTGAGAATGCACCCGGCGCTTTGCCCGGCTTCACCGAAGCGTCAATCCAGTTCTTGTCGAAGAACTGCTTGGCTATCGTCGCCATTTCCGGCGCAAAGTTGCCGTAGGCGCGGAGCACGATTTTCTCGGCCTCGGCCCAACCGATCGTGCGCTCGGGCTTGTCTGGAAGCGGCGCGTTGCGGTCCCAGGACGCGAGCTTTTTCTTGCCGAGCCATTTGGCTTTCATCGCATAATAACGATGCGACAGCAGCGGATAGGCGGCCCGCACGCTCGACACGAGTGCGTCGACAACGGGGCCTTCAACGCGGTTCGCAAGGTTGCGGCTGTCAGCGACATCCTTGAAGTTGCGCCAGCGGTCGGAGATTTCCTTGTCCTTCGCCAGCGTATTCGTGATCAGCGTGAAAAGCGGCAGGTTGGCTTTGAAAACCTTACTCAGGGCTTCGGCCGCTGCCTTGCGTTTTTTCTCGTCCGGGTCGGACATAAAGTTCAACGTGGACTCGAGCGCCAGCGGCTTCTTTTCGCCTTTGACGTCGAATTTCAGCGACGACATCGTCTCGTCGAACAGCCGGTTCCAGGCGCTGCGGCTCGTCTGCGACTTTTCCGTGAAAAGCGTTTCGAGTTTTTCGTCGAGCTGATGCGGCTTCTCCTTGCGGAGGTCGTCAAGCCACGGCTTGTAACGCTTGACGTCCTTATGCTTCACCGCGGCTTCGATCGTCGCATCGTCGATCTGGTTGAGTTCAAGCTCGAAGAAAATCAGGTCGGTGTAGAGTTTCGTCAGCGCTTCGGAGACGTCGGCGTTGAACTTGGCGCGCGCCGGATCGGTCTGATTCAAAACGTAATAAAGCCCGGAGTAGGAGCCGAGCTTACCGACAAGGTCGGATAGCTTTTCATAATCCTTGATGGCGCCCGCGAGCTTGCCGCCATCCTTGGCCAGACCGGCGAGGCGTCCCTGATACGCCGCCTTGATACGTGCGGCTTCCTTCGCCGCAGCTTTCAGATCACGCTGAACCTCCGGCGCATCAGGCGATTTATAGAGATCGTCCAGATCCCAGTCCGGCATCTTGCCCAATCGAGCGGTTTTCGCCGAGCGGCCTGCGGCAGTGCGCGGCGCGTGGTTCGATTTCCGAGAAGATCCGGGGCGCATCAGGTTCCTTTCA
>DATBRP010000127.1:0-5329 GCA_036560245.1 Hyphomicrobium sp. | reverse complement strand
GGTCTGGTGAAGGAAGCCCGGTTGCGGCGAGACGCTGACCAAAAGCTTCGGCGTTCCGACTATGAGAGGTTCACGGAGCTGGCCATTCCATGATCTGAAGCTGAGAGCGACGCCTTTGAAGGCCGCGACCTCAAACTGCGGGGAGCGTATGAAAGCCTTCAGAGTTTCGAAATCGGCCGAATGTTTCCGGGTCGCGGCTTCGCCGACGACGCGGGTCGCCACCCAGGCATCATAGTCAATCGAACGCATCATGCGGCTGTTCATGCGGCGGAAGCGATGCTGGAACTGCGTTCCACCCCATAATTCGAGGGCCGGATGCCAGCTCGATGCGACGAGCCCGGCTGAACCAACGACAGGGCGCGCCGTCCATGTTCGATAGGGAAAATAATCGGCGAACAGTCGCTTGTCGTCGGCCACGATGACGACATCATGGTCCTTGGCGCCTTGCATAAAGGTCGGAATCTGTTGCTGGACCTGTTCGAAGCCACCATCCGCACGGCGGCTGCCGGTCGGCTGCTTGAATTCCCGTTCCTCGACGATTTTGCCGCCGAATTTCTTGGCAGCGTGGCGGTAGGCGTCGGCGAGGAGCTTGTCCTCGGGTTCCGGTCCATAGATGAGTAGCCAATTTCGCCATTGCTTCCAGACCAGGTATTGCGCCAGCGCGTCGGCCAGCATTGAGCGCGTCGGTGCAACGTGCAGGACGTTGGCGCGGCAATCCTCTTCGCGAAGCCGGTCGTCGGAATTGCCGACGTTGAAAATGAGCGCGTGCTTGTCCTTGAAAGCGTCCGAGAACTTCAAAAGCGCGTCCGGATCGAGGTCAGCGATGATGAAGCTGTCGCCGGCGGCGACCTTCTCGCTCGCGCCTTTGATCAGTTCATCGACATCGCCATTGAGTACGTCGAGCTTGAACGCTTGATTGAGGAAGTGTCCCGTCGTGTTGTCGTCGGCAATCCCGAGCTTGGCGCCTGCGATGCCGTCATCGGCGGCCGGAAGGTCGAGCAGCGATAGCGGCAGCTCGCCGGTGCGGGTTTGCTTGACGTAAAGAATGTTGACGGTGAGGATTTTTTTCTGCGCGTCCGTCGTACTGGATTGTGTGGCCGGTGCCGCGGCCGGAGCGATGTTTTGCGGCGCAGCATCCTCGGCCGATGCCGCGGAATTCATCAGCACAAGGGCGGCGATCAGGCCCGAGCAAATAGTAAGCCGGGAACGTACTTTAATAGGAGCGCGGGCGGTCGGGGCTACCAATGATCCAACTCCAATTCGAGTTCAGAACGCGCAATTGCGGAGCCGGCCGCTAATCGCTTCCAATGTTACTGTGTTGCTGTAAAAGGGGGCGTAACACTAGCTTGTCAAGGCGGAGCATTCCGGCTCGCGCGTTTGTGACCGGGTACCGCCGTCAAAGTCTTCGGGAACCTCTTGCAAAATCCAGGGGGTAACGAGCACCTACTAGGTCGGGCGCTTCGGCCGAGCGCACTTTCCGAATTTTAATCTGGACCGGAAGCCCAATGATTCAGCGATTTCTGTTTGCACTCCTTCCCTTGTTGTTGGTTACTCCTGCACTCGCCGTCACAAAAACCGCCGTCTTGCCTTTCGATTTCCACGACGTCCAGCAGGACGGCGAGCTGTTTCCGCAGAATGACCCGGATGACCTGAGGCGGTTGCAGCTTATCGCGGACGAGCTCAAATCGCTGATGCAGAAAGACGGTAAATATCAGGTCGTCGATCTGTCATCGAAGGCTAAGGAAATCGAGGCGGCGGCGCCGTTTTATAAGTGTGACGGTTGCGAGGTTCCGATCGCGAAAGAGGCGGGCGCAGATATTGCCGTCACAGGTTATGTCGAGAAACTGTCGAACGCCTCGATTAACCTGCAACTCATCGCCCGCGATACGCAAACCGGAAAGCCGACGAAGACAATGTCGGCTTTAATCAACGGCAACACGGATGATCTGTGGCTGCACGGCATTCGCTATCTTTGGAAGAACCGCTTTAACGTCGAGGCCGAAAAGAAATGATCGATCTAACGCGTCGACAGGCGCTCGCGGCTGGGTCGGTGCTCGCCGCAGCTACGATGCTGCCGCGGTTTGCGCGAGCCGCCGCAACCCCGGTGCGCCTGACGTCGGTGAAATTCGGCTCCGTGAGCTGGCTGATCGATACCATTCGGGCGGAAGGGCTCGACAAGAAGAACGGGCTCAATCTGCAAGTCATCGAGGTCGCGAATAATCCAGCGGCACCGATCGCACTTCTCTCGGGCGCTGCCGACGTCATCGTCAGCGATTGGACATGGGCCTTACGCCAACGTGCTAAAGGCTACGATTTCAAGTTTGCGCCTTATTCGGTGGCGCTCGGCAGCGTCATGGTGCCCAAGGGCAGCAAGATCAAATCGCTTGTCGATCTCGAAGGCAAGAAAATCGGCGTTGCGGGAACCGGCATAGATAAGAGCTGGATCTTGCTTCGCGCCTATTCTCGCAAGCTGATTGGCAAGGACATCGCCGACTTCGCGGAACCGGTCTTTGGCGCAGCGCCACTCGTCACAGAGGAATTCAGAAACGGACGGCTCGATGCCGTACTGAACTTCTGGACCTATGCGGCGCGTCTCAAAGCCGGCGGCGCGCGTGAAATGTTGTCGATGTCGGATGTCGTCAAAGGTCTCGGCGTCAGCCCGACGCCGGCGCTCGTCGGATTTATCTGGTCGGAGAAGGAAGTTCTGGATAAGGCCGTTCCCGTCGACGTTCTTTTGAGCACGGTTGCCGATGCCAATGCCGTTCTCGCTAAGTCCGATGCTGCCTGGAAAAGACTAAGACCACTGATCAAACCTGCTTCCGACGCGGAACTCGTTGCGATCAGAGACTACTACCGGTCAGGAATAACCGGCTCGTGGGGACCGGCGGAAACCGCAGCGGCGGAGAAGCTGACAAACCTTCTCATTAAATTCGGTGACGCGGAACTCGTAGGCGATGGCACCCGTTTCGACCAGAAGCTCTTCCATACCTAAGCTGGCCGGCGCCTTCGGCTTCAATGCGGCAATCGAGCGGCTCGCCTGGATGGTGGGATCGCTGCTTGTGTTTGGCATTTTCTGGCAGGTTCTCGCCGATCTTCTTCAGAACCGCTACTTGCCGACGCCGATCGCCGTTTTCGAAATCATGGGGCGGGAAGCTGCAAACGGCGAGCTGTGGAAACACACCTCGGCGACGCTGTGGCGCGTCGCTGTCGCGTTTGTCGTTTCGATGTTCATCGGCACGGCGATCGGGATGACGCTTGGAAGATACAAGACAGCGGACCGTTTCTTCGATGCCTGGCTGATCCTCTTTCTCAACCTCCCGGCGCTGGTCACGATTACGCTCTGCTACATCTGGTTCGGACTGACCGATGCCGCTGCGATTACCGCCGTTGCGCTGAACAAAATTCCAAACGTCGCCGTCAACATGCGCGAAGGCACGCGCAGTCTCTCGAAGGATCTCTCCGAGATGGCGACGATGTACAAGTTCGGACGATGGAAGACACTCCGTCACGTCACGATCCCGCAACTGGCTCCGTTCTTCGCAGCCGCGGCGCGATCCGGCTTGTCGCTCGTTTGGAAGATCGTGCTCGTTGTCGAGGCCTTCGGCCGTTCGAACGGTGTCGGATATCGTCTCAGCATCGCCTTTCAGGAATTTGACGTCGGTACAATCCTCGCCTACGCGCTCGCCTTCATCTTTATTGTGCAATTGATAGAATTTGCGGTGCTGCAGCCGCTGCAGGCACGGGTGAACGCATGGCGCCGCTGAACGGGACGAACGTAGGTTCGACCATCCGCGTCGCGGTAAAGCGTAAGATCTTTCCGCCTGTCGGCGATCGCGAAGCGCAGCTCGTTCTGCAGGACGTGGCTTTCGAAGTCGCGCCGCGTTCGTTTCTCGTCGTCACCGGTCCGTCGGGATGCGGAAAGTCGACGCTGCTCAACATCATCGCCGGGCTCGACAAGGATTATGAGGGGACGATCGATCTCGGGTCGGCCAAGGACAGCGTGACGTTCATTTTTCAGACGCCGCGGCTTCTGCCCTGGCGCACCGTTTATGAAAATATCGCTCTCGTCATTCCCGACGGCGATCCGCGGCACGCGGGGATCCCGGCCATGCTGGACCGCGTCGGCCTCACGGAGGCGATGAACGCTTATCCTGAACGGCTGTCCCTCGGCATGCAGCGGCGCGCGGCGCTCGCCCGCGGTTTTATTCTCGAGCCCGAAATCCTGCTGATGGACGAGCCGTTTGTATCGCTCGACGATCCGACGGCCACCAGCCTTCGCGAGCTGTTGATGGAGCTTTGGAATCGCCAGCCGACGACGGTTATTTTCGTTACGCACGACCGGACTGAGGCAATACAACTGGGGACACGCATCTTGCGTCTGGCGCCTGGAAAGGCGAGTGTCGCGCAGGATGCGGCCGTAAATCTGACGGAAGCGCAGCGCCGCGACCGCGCCGCGGTCCTTGCGGAGCAGAATCGCATCTTCGCCGCCACCTGATCCCGCCGATTGGCGGGTCGCAATCTCGGACGACGGAATGATTGAAGGATTGAGACGGGGACGCCCCGCCTTTCTCGCCAGCGTGACGAACGCGGCCGAGGCGGGCTTCGCACTTTTGGGCGGCGCCGATGTGATCGACTGCAAAGATCCATCGTCCGGCGCGTTGGGGGCGCTAGACGAAGCGGTCGTCCGTGAGATCGTCGCTCGAATTGCCCGGCGGCTACCCGTCAGCGCGACGGTCGGAGACCTGCCGGCAGAACCGGCTACGATGGTCGCCGCAGTGTCATCGATGGCCGCGACCGGCGTCGACATCGTTAAGATTGGTTTCTTCGGCGACCGCGACCCGCGTCCGGCGATCGAAGCACTCGGAAAAGAAAAGCGTTCGCATGCCCGCCTCGTCGCGGTGCTGATGGCGGACAAAAAACCCGATTACGCGCTCGTTCCCGTTCTGGCTGCGAACGGTTTTGTTGGCGTCATGCTCGATACGGCTGACAAAGCCGCCGGCAGTTTAACCTCGACATTGCCCGCGGGCGGGCTTTCCAAGTTCGTGCAGACGGCACGGGCCAGCGGTCTTATCTGCGGACTCGCTGGATCGTTAAGGATGGAAGACATCGCCGGTCTTGCGAACCTCGGCCCGGATGTGCTGGGATTCCGCGGCGCGCTTTGCGCCATGGGCCGCGTCAGCAAACTCGATCCGACTCGCGTCGCCGCGATACGGCTCGAAATTGACCGGGCGCGAGAAGCAGAGACGGCGCGGGAGAAATCCGTCGCATGAAAGCGAAGAAGAAAGCGGGCAAGCCTGATAACGGCGACAAATCCGCGAAGGCGAAGAAA
>DATBRP010000126.1:0-1899 GCA_036560245.1 Hyphomicrobium sp. | reverse complement strand
CAGCATGGTTCAGCCAACGCCGTTGCGAATCACTCCGAGGAGTTTGTCCCGGAATGTGTTGCGAGAGCAAGACGGCAAAGAGGCGAACACGGATTGTTCGATGGCGCATGGTAGCTTTTTGATTGCGCGTGCGACTCCGCTACGCGGAGCCGGCCGCACGCAGCTTTGGTGGCGCGTGCGACTCCGCTACGCGGAGCCGGCCGCACGCGCGATATCTCTGATGGCGCTCCCCCAATTACTTCTTGTCATCTCGGGCGAGCCTTTTTGCGAGACCCGGGACCCAGCTTCTTCGCGGACCCTGGGTCCCGGCTCTCCGCTACGCTTCGGCCGGGATGACAAATAGCATGCCCCTCACCCCGGCCCTCTCCCGAGGGAGAGGGAGGTGGCGGCTTCACGCGGCGAGGAGCGTCAGCCACCGGCAGGCGGCGTCGAATTCGGAACGGCGGCCGCGGCGTCGGGTGGAGGCTTCTGTATCTTCACCCCAGAGTGAAATCTGATAATCCTCATCGACGTGCGCGGCCGACCATGCCGCGTCCGGGGTCAGCTCGTGCCGCGCGACGGCGAGCGCCAACAGCGCCGATCCCGTCAGCGTCGTCAGCACATGCAGACCTGTCAGACGGAACGCATCGTGCGGGGTTAGCGCGGCTGCGACGGCCGACAGCGCTGCCTGCGGTTGCGCGACGTGGGTCACGCCCGGCACGACCTTGAATGATGCCCCAAAGTTCGTTGCCACCCAGGCGACGATCGGGTCCCAGGCGCGAGACTGTAGCGCAACCAATTTTTCCGGCGCCTCGGCGCGATAGCAAAGAAGGTCAGTTCCGGCATAGGCGACGATATCGGCGGCGACGGCATCCTCTTCGTCGCTGACGGCATCGATCGCGGTGTTGGCGAAACGCGTCAGGGGCATGGTCCGCGGATCGACGAATTCCTTCTGCGCCTGCCATTCCTCGGCGATGGCCTCGGCCAGGGCTTTCGTCGGCACCGCCAGCAGACGCTTCTTCGGTGTCTTGACCGTCCGGCCGTCAAGCAGGATTGGAAACGGCGCGGTGTCGCCGATGCTCGCCTGTTTGTAGAAGCGGCGCGCCAGGGGCTTTGCCATGCTGTCGCTGATGACGCGCGGTTTCGCATCGGATGCGCGCTGCAAGTCAGCGCGATGGCCGCCTTCTCCGTTGCCGTTGGAATTCTCGTCGCTCATGTCACGCAACTCGCTGTGCCGAGAATGGTATCGAGAGCGGCCGGCAGGTCGGCGAAGCGCTGGACGATCATGTGCGCGCCGGCTTCGGTCAGCTCGGCGACGCTGTGATAGCCCCAGGCGACGCCGATGGCACAGACACCAGCGGCTCGCGCCATCGCTATATCGTATGTCGTATCGCCGATCATGACCGTCGTCTTCGGAGTCGCGCCGGTGTCGCGCATCGCTTGCAGCAGCATCGACGGATGCGGTTTCGACGGATGATCGTCCGCCGTCTGGATCGTCGCGAAGTTCGCATGCCAGCCTTCGCGATCGAACAGGCGATCGATGCCGCGGCGCGACTTGCCGGTGGCGATGCCGAGCAGACGGTCTTCGCGGCCAGCGAGGTGCACGATCGTCTCCTTCGCCTGCGGAAAGAGAATGTCGGCTTCCGACGGATCAGGATTCATTTCGCGAAATGCCCGCTTGTAACGTTCGGCGAGTTCGGCACGCGTTGCATATTCCGCTTCCGGCGCCAGCGCCGAACAAGCTTCCAGCAGGGAAAGACCGATGACCGCCAGCGTCTGCTCACGCGTCGGCGGAATCATGCGCAACGACTTGAACGCATGCTCCATCGACAGAACGATACCCGCCTGACTATCGACGATCGTGCCGTCGCAATCAAAAACAACCAATTTCATGGGGTCTTTTCTAGCAATGCAGGCGGC
>DATBRP010000125.1:0-4107 GCA_036560245.1 Hyphomicrobium sp. | reverse complement strand
TTCAAGGAGAAGGCCGGCAAGGATCGCGAGCAGGCTTCCGTCGGGCTCTACGCCTATCCGAACCTGATGGCAGCCGATATTCTCGCCTATCGCGCGACGCACGTGCCGGTCGGCGACGACCAGAAACAGCATCTCGAGCTGGCGCGTGATATTGCGCAGAAGTTCAACAACGACTTCGGCAAAGAGATCGTTGCCGAAGGTTTTGCGGATGGCATCTTCTTTCCGTTGCCCGAACCGGTCATCACGGGACCTGCGACGCGGGTGATGAGTCTCCGCGACGGCACCAAGAAGATGTCGAAGTCCGATCCCTCCGATCTGTCGCGGATCAACATGACCGACGACGCCGACACGGTTTCGAAAAAGATCCAGAAGGCGAAGACTGATACCGAGCCCTTGCCAAGCGATGAAAAAGGCTTCGAGGGCCGCCCTGAAGCCGAAAATCTCGTCGGCATCTATGCGGCGCTCAGCGGCGAGCCGGTGGCAAATGTTCTGCGCGATTACGGTGGTCAGCAGTTCTCGGCGTTCAAGAAGGCGCTTGCCGAGGTTGCGACCGAGAAGGTCGGCCGCATCGGCGCAGAGGCTACGCGCTTGATGGGCGATCGCGCCGAAATCGATCGCATCCTGGCCGACGGTTCGGCCCGGGCACGCGAAGTCGCGGCGCCGGTGATGGCCAAGGTCAAGGATATCGTCGGCTTCATCAGAAGTTAAGCCGGCGATAGGCCTCTCGGCAGGCGTTGCGGCGCAGTCGAAGGAATGGCAGCATCGGGAGTTTGCTGGTTTGTCGCATTTTCTACGGCGAACCGGTGCCCACTTCGTCGGATAATGCTCCATGAAACCGCGCCGCTCGTTCGAAGAGGGTCATCGCCGCAAGTTCCTGATCGTCGCCGACGAGAGCCAGGAAGTCGAAAGCGCCCTCTATTACGCGGCGAGCCGGGTGCAACGCTCGTCCGGCTCCCTCGTGATGCTCTACGTCATCGAGCCCGGAGAGCTTCAGCATTGGGCCGGCGTTCGCCAGGTGCAGCTCGATGAAGAGACGACGAAGGCTAAGGCGCTTTTCCGTCTGTTTCGCAGAAAGCTGTCGCTGGCCGGTTTTGAGAACATCGAGACGGAAGACGTCATCCGCGAAGGACGTTCGGCGGAAGAGTTGGCCAAGCTGATTGCTGAAGATGAGGATATCGCAATTCTCGTTCTCGGGGCGTCCGTGGACGCCAAAGGGCCTGGACCGCTCGTCGCATCCCTGGCTGCAGGACGCATGGCCGGTGGCTTTCCGGTGCCGGTGACCGTGGTGCCGGGGCAACTTTCGCTCGCGGATATCAAGGCTTTGGCGTAAAATCCAGTGAAACGGAAGCCAGTGTCCCCCATCCTCGACAGAGGGATTTGGCGTACCTATATTAGAAACATTCTAACGCCATTCGTTGCTTGGCCCCACTATGGTTGCTGAGCGCAAGTGAACCGAGATCGAAGCGAGACGTCATGTTCATCCAGACCGAAGCCACGCCCAATCCGGCGACATTGAAGTTCATTCCGGGCAAGGGCGTCCTTGCCGACGGAACGGCGGATTTTCGCACCAAAACTGACGCGACGGCATCGCCGCTGGCGACGCGCCTCTTTGCCATCGATGGCGTCGATGGCGTATTCCTTGGTTCCGACTTCATCTCGGTCACGAAGGGCGACATCGAGTGGCAGCACCTTAAGCCGATGGTGCTTGGCGCGATCATGGAACACTACATGTCCGGCGCGCCGGTGACGGACGAAGAAGATTCCAACGATAGCTCGGCTGAAAACTACGATCCCCAGGACGAAGCGGTCGTCGCGACGATCAAGGAGCTTTTGGAGACGCGCGTCCGTCCGGCCGTCGCGCAGGATGGCGGAGACATTACGTTTTCGGGCTTCCGCGACGGCGTCGTCTATCTCCACATGCGCGGCGCCTGTTCCGGCTGCCCGAGTTCGACGGCGACGCTGCGCCACGGCATCGAGAACTTACTGAAGCATTTTTGTCCCGACGTCGTTTCCGTCGAGCCGGTCTAGGATCGACCGCCTTCGATAGAGCCCCGCTTCGGCGGGGTTCTTCATATTTACCGCCAGAATGATGAGGACCAGATGGGGCATCCCCTGGATAAGGCTGCGCTCGACCAGTTGTTCGATGAGGCGCACACGAACAATAAATGGCAGTTGCGCGATGTGCCGGACGCGCTGCTTAAAAAAGTCGTCGATCACATGAAATGGGCTCCAACGAGCGCCAATTGCTCGCCGATACGCATCGTGTTCGTCAAATCGCAGGAAGCGAAAGCACGATTGAAGCCGCATCTCAGCGCCGGCAACGTACAGAAGACCATGGCCGCGCCGGCAACAGCGATTCTCGCTTTCGATCTCAAATTTTACGAATACCTGCCGCAACTCTATCCTCCCGCAGATGCGAAAAGCTGGTTTGCCGGAAAGAAAGAGCACGCCGACACGACGGCATTTCGCAATGGCTCAATGCAAGGCGGCTATTTCATTCTTGCGGCGCGCGCGCTCGGCCTCGATTGCGGTCCGATGTCGGGATTCAACAACGCGGGCGTCGATGCCGAGTTTTTTGCAGGAACCGAGATAAAGTCGAATTTCCTGTGTAATCTCGGTTATGGCGATCCTTCGGGCGTTTATCCGCGTTCGCCGCGATTTAATTTCGACGAAATCGCCAGGATCATATAAGTTTCTCTAGAATGAATGTCCTTTCGCTCGATACTTGTTTTGACGCGTGTTCGGTTGCTGCGGGGCGGGGGCTGCGTTCGCTCACGCCGGCGATTTCGTTCGCCTTCGAGGCGATGCAGAAGGGTCATGCGGAACGGCTGCTGCCGATGGTCGAATTGGTGATGTCGGAAGTGAATATGCCGTTTGGGGCACTTGATCGTATTGCCGTTACGTACGGCCCCGGCACATTTACCGGTACGCGCATCTGCGTGTCGGCGGCGCGCGCGCTTGCGCTGGCGACAGGGGCCGAAATCGTCGCCATATCGAGTCTCAGATTGATGGCGATGAGTGCGTTTATTCCGGCAGCTAAGACGCGGCATGTCGCGATCGCGACCGATGCGCGGCGGGGCGAAATTTACCTCGAGGTTTTCGATCGTCATTCGCTTGCAACGGTTGTTCCGGCGCAATGCCTTGAAGTCGGCGAGGCGGTTCGGATGCTCGGATCGTCGCCGATCGTCATCGCGGGTTCAGGCGCCGAGATCCTCGCAGAAGCGGCACGCGGAGCAAATATCGATGCGACGGCAATTCTGCCGGGCCTGCTTCCCGATGCGTTCGACATGCTCTTTCCCGCTGCCGAGCTTCCGGTGTCGGCAACTGTCCGGCCGCTTTATCTCAGACCGCCAGACGCGAAGCCGCCAGCGCCGAGCCCGCTCATCGGAGCCGGCGCATGACATCGAATGTCACGCCGTTCCGGAACGTGAAGCACGCGAGCATGCTGTGGGCCGCTCCCGAACGGGCTGAAGAGATCGCGGCGCTGCACGCCAAGCTGTTCGATCCGCCGTGGGACGCGAACGCGATAAAAGGGCTGCTTGAACATCCCGCCGCCACATCGCTGATTGCGGTGGCGGGCTCGCCGAAAGCAATCATCGGTTTCGTCATCGGCCAGCTCGCGGCGGACGAAGCCGAAATCCTCTCGATCGGTGTCGAGCCGAATTGGCAGCGCGCGGGCCTTGCTGCCGGCTTGCTCGAAGGATTGGTGAGGGCGGCGCGGCGGGGCGATGCGAAGCGGGTTTTTCTTGAAGTCGCCGAGGACAATGCAGCGGCGCTGGCGCTGTATCGCAAACTCGGATTTCTCGAGGTGGGACGGCGCAAACGCTATTACGAGCGTCCCGGCAGCAAGGCGGTCGATGCCTTGATATTGGCTTTGACGCTTTAACGGTGCAGGCTGCATGGTGGCGCCGATATAGACGCGACGCCACGGCGCTGCCTATAACCGGCGATGCTCCGCGATTCAAAGCGGTCTCTTTGGTTCCAACGCCGGATGGCCATGTCCGCGACACGTACAAAAAGCCCGACGCCGATCGAGTCCCGGTGCGCCGAATACGGTTTGCGCATGACTGGGCAACGCCGGGTCATCGCCGAGGTGTTGTCGTGCGC
>DATBRP010000124.1:0-1799 GCA_036560245.1 Hyphomicrobium sp. | reverse complement strand
TCGGAAAGCGCCCCTTTCGCCAGATAGGTGCCGCCGGCAGTGAGGCTCATCAGGCGAAGATACGGCGTCGCCGATGCCAACGCCGCCTCCGGCGCGCTTTGCAGCATCAACGCCATCCACAACGTTGCCGACTGCAGCCCCGAAAGCGCTTCTGTCAGTCGCTGCCCCATGTTTCCGAATTCGGGACGGTTGGACGCCCGGACGTCACCGATGATGCCGGCAAGCTCCGAGAGATACGACGTGACAGTCGCGCCGCCCTCGAGCGGCAGCTTGCGCGTCACGAGATCAATCGCCTGGATGCCGTTGGTACCTTCATAGATCGGCAGAATGCGTGCATCCCGCAGATACTGCGCCGCCCCGGTCTCCTCCACGAACCCCATGCCGCCGTGCACCTGGATGCCAAGAGACGCCACTTCGTTGGCGATGTCGGTCGAGAACGACTTGGCGAGCGGTGTCAGCAGCGCCGCTTTGTTCAACGCGGCTTTGCGTTCAATGTCATCGGTGGAGTGATGCGCAACGTCGAGTTCGCGGGCCGTCGCAAAGCAGATCATGCGGGCCGCTTGCGTCAGCGCCTTCATCGTCAGCAGCATGCGGCGCACGTCGGCGTGCTCGATGATCGCGCTCATGCGGTCCGACCCATCAGCGCCGAACTTTCGGCCTTGACGTCGCTCCTTGGCGTAGGCGACCGCATGCTGCGTCGCGCGTTCTGCAACGCCGACACCTTGTATCCCGACTCCGAGGCGCGCCGCGTTCATCATCACGAACATGGTCGCGAGACCGCGATTTTCTTCGCCGATCAGATATCCGGTCGCGCCGTCCTTCTCACCGAACTTCATCACACAGGTCGGGCTCGCCATGATGCCGAGCTTATGCTCGATGCCCGCGCACACGACGTCGCTGCGCGGCCCTAGCGAGCCATCTTCGTTGACGAGATATTTCGGAACGAGAAACAGCGAGATACCGCGCGTACCTTCGGGAGCATCCGGCAAGCGCGCGAGCACGAGGTGGATGATGTTCTCCGCCATGTCGTGCTCGCCGTAGGTGATGAAGATTTTCGTGCCGGTGATCCGATAGGTTCCGTCTCCCTGCGGTTCGGCTCGCGTCGACAAAGGCCCAAGATCGGAACCGGCGTGTGGCTCCGTTAGATTCATTGTGCCGGTCCAAACGCCAGCGATCATTTTCGGTAGGAACTTGACTTTGAGATTTTCGCTGCCGCCCGCTTCGATGGCGTGGATCGCGCCTTGCGTCAGCAACGGACATAATCCGAATGACACATTGGCTGCGTTCCAGATTTCACCGACTGCGGAAGAGACGACCTCTGGCAATCCCTGGCCGCCGAATTTTTCCGAGCAAGGCAAGGAACTCCAGCCGCCTTGGGCGAATTGCCGGTAAGCGTCGCGGAAGCCCTGCGGCGTTGTCACAGTCCCGTCAGCAAACTTCGATCCCGTTCTGTCGCCCGAAGCGTTCAGAGGTGCTAAGACCTCGGCGCCGAACTTGCCGGCCTCCTCGATGATCGCGGCAATCGTGTCGGCGTCGAGCCCCGGAAAAAGTCCGCGAGCGATGAGGCCATCCAAACCGGCCGCGGTCTTGAGAGAGAAGGCAATGTCGTCTACTGGAGCCTGATAGGTCATGAATTGTGTCTCGGTGCCGCTGCGCGTTGCTGCGAACACTATGCCGAACGGACGCCGTAGCAAACCGGGTGAATGACGAATGCAGGGCAGGATCGTGCCCGCGAATGCGGAATGGATCGCCGAAGCTGGACACTTGATCCGCTCCGGCGCACTCGTCGCCTTCGCGAC
>DATBRP010000123.1:0-2856 GCA_036560245.1 Hyphomicrobium sp. | reverse complement strand
TATCAGGGCTTCGCCTTCGGTGTCGGCCTCGACCGGCTGACGATGCTGAAATACGGCATTCCGGATTTGCGCGCATTCTTCTCCGGCGATCTGACGTGGCTCAGCCACTACGGCTTCTCGATGCTCGACGTCCCAACCCTTGGCGGCGGCCTGTCGTCGTGACGTGCGTCGCAAGTCCGGCTCACACGTTCGAGGATGACGAAGTATGAAGTTCACGCTCTCTTGGCTCAAGGATCATCTCGATACCGACGCTTCGCTCGATAAGATCGAGACGACGCTGTCGGCGATTGGGCTCGAGGTCGAAGGCATCGCGGACCCGGCGAAATTGCTCGGCGCATTCCGAATTGCGCGCATCGTCGAAGCCAAGAAACATCCGAACGCCGACAAGCTGCAGATCGTCCATGTCGAAGTCGCGAAGGGCAAGCCGTTGATGGAAGTCGTCTGCGGCGCACCAAACGCGCGCGCCGGCATGATTTCCGTTTTCGCGCCGCTCGGGACCTACATTCCCGCTTCGAAGATCACGCTCGAAAAGAAACCAGTTCGCGGCGTTGTATCAAATGGCATGATGTGCTCGGCCGCCGAACTCGAATTGTCCGAAGACAGCGAAGGCATCTTCGATCTGCCGGCGGAATGGGCGGGCAAGGTCGGCGAACGCTATATCGACGCTGCTGATCTCAACGATCCGGTCATCGAAGTGAAACTGACGCCAAACCGCCCGGACTGCACCGGCGTTCGCGGCATCGCGCGTGATCTGGCGGCGGCGGGTCTCGGCGCATTGAAGCCGGAGCCGAAGCTCGGACCGATCAAAGAAACGTTCGACTGCAAAATTCCGGTGAAACTCGAATTCACACCCGAGACGGCAAACGCCTGCCCTGTGTTCGCCGCTCGCACGATCCGCGGCGTGACCAACGGCCCATCGCCCGCTTGGCTGCAACAGCGACTGAAAGCCGTCGGCCTGCGCCCGATCAATGCGCTCGTCGACGTGACGAACTACATCTCCCTCGATCGCGGCCGTCCGCTGCACGTCTACGACGCGAACAAGATCAAAGGGGCAATCCACGCGCGGCTCGGCAAGACCGGCGAGAAGTTCCTGGCTCTCGACGGCAAGGAATACGCCGTCGATGAAACGATGTGCGTGATCGCGGATGACTCAGGCCCACTCGGCCTCGGTGGCATCATGGGTGGTGAATCGACCGGCTCGACCGAAGGAACGAAGAACGTCCTGATCGAGAGCGCCTATTTCGATCCGATCCGTACGGCCGCAACGGGCCGCAAAGTCGGTCTGCAAACCGACGCGCGTTATCGTTTCGAACGCGGCGTCGATCCGGCATCCGTCAGGCCCGGTCTCGATCTCGCGACCGACATGATCTTGAAACTCTGCGGCGGCGAGGCCTCGAAGGCCAAGGTCGCCGGCAAAGAGCCAATCGAAAACCGCATCATTCCGTTCGATCTCGCGCGCGTCGAGAAGCTGACCGGCGTCAAGCTTTCCGATGCCGAAATCTCCAAGATCCTGAAAGCTCTCGGCTTCACGATCGAGGGCAAGCCGAATGCCGCCAAGATCGGCGTGCCGACGTGGCGGCCCGATGTGCACGGCCCCGCCGATCTCGTCGAGGAAGTCGTGCGTATCGCCGGACTTGATCGCATTCCGGCGACTCCCCTGCCGCGTTTGCACGGCGTCACGAGCGCAGTGCTGACCGAAAAACAGAAGCGCGCACGACGCGCCCGCCGCCTGTTGGCATCGCGCGGATTTGTCGAAGCCGTGACGTGGAGCTTCATCCCAAAAGAGCAGGCCGCGCATTTCGGCGGCGGCGCGGATAGCCTCGATCTCGCCAATCCGATCTCGACGGAATTGTCGTCGATGCGCCCCGGACTTCTCCCGGGCCTGCTGGCGGCAGTGACGCGTAATCGCAATCGCGGCGCGGCGGACGTGGCCCTGTTCGAGCTTGGCCAGGCCTATCGTGGCGAAAAACCCGAAGATCAATACCTAAGTGCCGCCGCCGTCCGTGCTGGCACCGCCCGCCTCGGTGGCGCCGGCCGGCATTGGGACGATACGGCCAAGGCGGCCGGCGTTTTCGATGTCAAAGCTGACGTATTCGCAGCACTGACCGCGCTCGGCTTCGATGCGAGCAAGGCTCAAATAACGCGCGATTGTCCACCCTGGTATCATCCAGGCCGCTCGGGCACGCTACGGCTCGGCCCGAAAACCGTGCTCGCCTACTTCGGCGACGTGCATCCGGCGATCCTCAAGGCGCTTGACGTCGAAGCTCCGGTAGCTGCGTTCGAGATTTTCCTCGACGCGCTGCCGCCGGAAAAAAAGAAATCGCGGGCGAAGCCATCCCTCGCCGCTTCCGATCTATTGCCCGTGAAGCGCGATTTGGCGTTCGTGGTACCGAAGGATGTATCGGCAGGCGACGTCATCAAAGCCGCGGCGAATGCCGACAAAACCCTCGTCCGAGCCGTGAATGTGTTTGACGTCTTCGAAGGCGGCAACCTCGCGGTCGAAGGCAAGAAGTCGATCGCGATCGAGGTGACGATTCAACCCGTGACCGAGACGCTGACCGATCAGGCGATCGATACGATTACCCAAAAAATAATCGCGGATGTTAAGAAGGTGACGGGCGGCGAGCTTCGTTCCTGACGCCGTCGGCATTCCATTGTCGTGCATGAGGCCAATATGAACATTGCTGCACCTGTTTCCGACACGACGACGAAGCTGCACAAGATCGTCATAGTTGGCGGCGGCGCCGGTGGACTCGAGCTTGCGACGCAGCTCGGCAACAAGCTCGGCAAAAAGGGCAAGGCCGAGATCACCCTGGTCGACCGTGCGCGCACGCACATCTGGAAGCCGCTGCTGCA
>DATBRP010000122.1:0-7982 GCA_036560245.1 Hyphomicrobium sp. | reverse complement strand
AAGATTCCTTCCCATGCATCCCGGCAAGCTCCCGGCGATCCCGGCAGGCAAAAGATATAGGTTCCGCGCGCGACACCTGCGCAAGCGCGCGACTGTATCGTTGAGGTTCCGACCTTCTGATACGATAGCATGTGAAACAGGATCGCGAAGCCTTCGATGTCTTTTTCAAAAAGCGGTTTCACGGCTTCCGGCGTCACGTCGCGGCCTGTAAAGCCGGTGCCGCCTGTCGTGATCACGCAGTCGATCTGCGGATCGGCAATCCAGTTTTCGACGATGCTTCTGATCGCGCTTTGGTCATCCCGGACGAGCTTGCGATCCGCGAGCACATGCCCCGCCTCGCTGATAAGGGCTTCCAGGAGATTTCCCGACTTATCCTCTGCTACAGAGCGCGTGTCGGACATGGTCAGGACGGCGATCCTGACAGGAGTAAAAGGGAGTTCGGCATCGATGCCGGCCATCGGAAAATCCTCGTGTCGCACGGGTTCAAGGCGCCGAACATTGACTGCTTGCGGCGTGTCCGTCTAGCGACGAATGCCGCGTGCGAAGGATCCTGCTTTCAAGCGCTTGCAGCAATCGGCCAATTTCCGGCGTCCTCATCAGCGACGATGGGAACGCAAACATCAGCGCGCAAATCGCAATCAAAATATCGATTGGGATTGTCGACGTAAATTGAAACGACGGGGCGTCTCTCGTCGAAGCACAGTCCTGGCAGCGGCTCGAATTCTGAATAGACGTTGGCCACGATCGAGCGCATGCGATCATAGGTTCCGGAAAGGCGGCGGCACGCGTAGGCCCCACCCGGAAGGGTCGTGACGCCAAGATCACGAAGGGCTCGGCCCTCGAGTCCCGCGCGGACTTCCACGCACGCATCGTATCGGCATTTTCCGTGGCCTACAGACCTGGGATTATCGCGGGCGAGCCCAAAGCCGCGGCCGAGCGAAGCGCAGAGCCCGTTCTTGTCCAGCCAACCGAAGAGTTTTTCCCAAGCCAGAGGAATTGACTGATCGTAGGGGCCCGTTTCGCGCACGTAGAGCAGGCGCGTCGGGCGAAGATAGATCAATACGGAGTGCGGGTTATCCATTGAAATGCCGGCCCCCATTTCGGGAGGTCACCTCGACTGGAAAAAATGCGGACTATCTGTATGCATACTAACCCCAACGTGTTTCGGGGCCGATTAAGTTAATATCTAAAATTCGATCGAAACGCCGATTATGCCAGACACGAACGTTCTGAGTTCGCGGCAAAGTAAAGGAAGCTTCAAAGTAAAAGAAGTTTCAACCCTTGCTCAAAGCTTGGATCGGATCTGCAACAGATCCAGCCATGCCGATTGCTTCGCGGCGGGCGTCCGCAACAGGTAGGCAGGATGCAGAGTGGCGATCGCCGCGATCTTCCGCTCCCCGACCGTCACTTCCCGCCATTTGCCGCGAAGCCGCATGATGCCTTCTGCTACGCCGAAGACCTCCTTTGCAGCCGCTCCGCCAACGGCAACGAGGATCTTCGGTGCGACGAGTTCGATCTGCCGTTCGAGGAACGGCCGGCAGGCGAGGGCCTCCTGCGGCGTCGGGGTGCGGTTTCCCGGCGGCCGCCAGTAGACGATATTGGTGATGTGAACATCCGCCTCGCCAAGCCCGATCGCTGCAAGCATCTTGTCGAGTAGCTGTCCGGCTCTCCCGACGAAGGGTTTGCCCGCTAGATCCTCGTCGCGGCCGGGGGCTTCGCCGATGATCATAAGGTCGGCCCGTGGCGCGCCGCGATAGAAACAAAGTTTCGTTGCCGTCGCTTTGAGCCCGCAGCCGTCGAAGGTCTTCAATGCCGACTCGAGCGCTTCGAGAGAGTCCGCCTGTCGCGCGATGCGCCGCGCGCCGGTTTCCGCTTCGCTCGCGCCCAACGGCGTAGCGGCGCGGGGCCGCACCGTTTCGGTGGATACACCGGTGGAAGGCGCTCGTTGGAGTGCAGGCAACCCAAGGCTTGCCGCAGGAACGGCCGCCTCTCGGCGCGGCCAAGCATAGCCCGCCCCGGGCGGCGTTGGGCCACGCGCCAGCCAGTCGCAGCTTGTCTCATCCACAACCGTGTCGACGCCCATGGCTTGAAACCAATCGAGGAGCGTCAGCATTTCATCCTGGGAAGCCGGTTTCGTCATGGGCGGCGAGACTAACGGCGTCGCCGCCCGAATGCACGCGTCGGCGCGCCGCTCGTGGGCGTTATCTGCCCAACTTGACGCTTCGGGATCGGGGACCTAATCGAAATTGATGGTTTTTCAGCAAATGGATCGAGGATGACGATGGCCGCGGAGGAAACCGGTTTGCCGCCGCGCGAGGCAATGGAATTCGACGTGGTGATCGTTGGCGCAGGCCCGGCCGGGCTTGCCGCTGCCATCCGCCTCAAGCAGAAGGCTGCCGCTGCAGGCTCCGAGATTTCGGTTGTCGTCGTCGAGAAAGGCTCCGAGGTCGGTGCGCACATCCTTTCCGGTGCCGTCATCGATCCCATCGGGCTAAACCGGCTGATTCCCGATTGGAAGGAACGCGGCGCACCCGTCGAGACACCCGTGACGGAGGACGTGTTCCTCGTGCTCGGACCCGAGGGAGATATCCGCCTTCCGAACTGGCCGATGCCGCCTTTGATGAAGAATCACGGCAATTACATCGTCAGCCTTGGTTCGCTCTGCAAATGGCTTGGTGAGCAAGCAGCTGAACTCGGCGTCGAGATTTATCCGGGCTTTGCCGCAACTGAAGTTCTTTATGACGAGAACGGCGCCGTTGTCGGCATTGCGACCGGCGACATGGGCGTAGGCCGCGACGGCAAGCCGAAGGACTCGTTTGTTCGCGGAATGGAATTGCGCGCCAAATATACGCTCGTTGCAGAAGGCGCCCGCGGATCGCTATCGAAAGGGTTGATCCGGCGTTTCGAACTGGCCAAAGGCCACGAACCGCAGAAGTACGGCATCGGTCTCAAGGAACTGTGGCAGGTCGCGCCTGAGAAGCACCGGCCGGGCTATGTGCAGCACACGTTCGGTTGGCCTCTCAACAACAGCACCGGCGGCGGCTCATTCCTCTATCATTATGGCGACAACCTCGTTTCCGTCGGTTTCGTCGTCCATCTGAATTACGCCAACCCCTACATTGCGCCTCACGAAGAGTTTCAGCGCTTCAAGACGCATCCCGCCATTCGCGGCGTCTTTGAAGGTGGCAAACGCATCGGTTACGGCGCTCGTGCGATCACCGAGGGCGGATGGCAGTCCATGCCGGATCTCGTGTTCCCGGGCGGTGCGCTGCTCGGATGCGCTGCTGGTATGGTCAATCTGCCGCGCATCAAAGGCAGCCATAACGCCATGCTGTCCGGCATAGCGGCGGCCGATGCGGCCTTCGAAGCCATCACCGCCGGCCGCGAGCACGACAAGTTGGCGGCATATGAAAAGGACGTACGCACCGGAGATATCGCTCGCGATCTGAAGCGCGTACGCAATATGAAGCCGTATTGGTCGAAGTTCGGTACCCTGTTGGGCGTGGCGCTGGGTGGAATCGATCTTTGGCTCAACACCCTTATTTCAGGCGTCGGCCTCGGCTACACGCTGAAACACGGCAAGACGGACGCTGCAGCGACCGGCAAGGCAGCCAATTTCAAGCCGATTAATTATCCAAAGCCCGACGGCAAGCTCACGTTCGACAGATTGACGAACGTGTCGTTCTCGGGAGCCAATCACGAAGAAGACCAACCGGTACATTTAAAACTTCTCGATCCGGCCGTACCGATCGCAGTTAATCTGCCAGAGTACGCCGAACCTGCGCAGCGCTACTGCCCGGCTGCCGTTTACGAAATCGTGCGTGACGACAAAGGCGACCCGCGATTCCAGATCAATGCTCAGAACTGCGTCCACTGCAAAACCTGCGATATCAAGGATCCGAGCCAGAATATCAATTGGGTGTGCCCCGAAGGCGGGGGCGGTCCCAATTATGCCGGAATGTAGCGCGTTAGGTGCGCCCCACGTTCGGGCCCGTGGGGGTGTTGTGATGCGTATCGCCCGACGAAACGCGCCGTAAAAAGGGCGCCGGAGCCTTCAACTCATCACCTGCTCATTTCTTATTTTTCACCTAAAGCGTGTCGCCAAACGCGTATCATCTTTGCTAGTCTCCGGTTCTTCGGAATCGGTACGGCTCCGGTAACAAGAGGAAATTTCAATGCGGGGATCCCTCGGACATGTGCTGAGCGTGGGACTGGGCGCCGTCCTCCTGACGGTCGTCGGGTTCTTCAGCGAGGCTCCAGCCCGCTCGCAAGACCAGGACCCCGGTCAGGACGAGCTTTCGACATCGGTGCTTGGGAACTACCTCGCCGGACGCTTCGCCCGCTCTGCGCAAGACACACAAGATGCCGCCGATTTCTACGGCCGCGCATTGGAACACGATCCGTCGAATGATGTGTTGCTCGAGCAAGCGTTCCAGATGGAAACGATGTCGGGCAATTGGCCGAAAGCCATCCCGCTCGCTGAGCAGCTCGCGAGCACGCACGAATCGCATCGCATGTCGCAGTTCCTGCTGGGCGTCACGTCGTTCAAGGCAACCGACTACGCCAAGGCCGAAGATCACTTCAAAGCCGCATCTGAAAATCCGATCGGCGAACTGACGAGCGCAATCGCGTTGGGTTGGACGCGTCTTGCCGCTGGAGATGCTGACGGAGCCTTGAAAGCCGTCGATCTTCCCAAGCAGCCGGATTGGGCACAGTTCTATTTACGCTATCATCGTGCGCTGATCGCCGACCTCGCGGGTCGCAAAGCCGTCGCCGCAGCCGCGTATCAGAAAATGTTCCGCCAAGACAGCCGGACTTTGCGCACCGCTCTTGCTTACGCTCAGCACGCCGCTCACTACGGCGATTTCAAACTGGCGCGGCAGATCATGCGCGAGCAGCTTTCAAAGACGAAAGGCGACCCGCATCCGCTCGCCAAGGATATGCTGGATCGCATCAACAAGCGCGAAAAGACCGCGCTTCTGGTCGCGTCTCCAACGGAAGGAATGGCGGAGCTGTTTTACGGCTTGGGCGAAGCCCTCACCGGTGAAGGCGGCGTCAGTCTCGGCGTAATTTATCTGCAGCTTGCTCTCGACGCCAAGCCCGACCATGCATTCGCTCTTGCGGCGTTGGCCAATACACAGGAATCGGCGAAGCGCTATGAAGATGCGATAGCGACCTACGACAAGATTCCGCAAGGGACGCCGCTGCAAAGCGCTATCGATATTCGCAAGGCTTTTAATCTCAACTCGCTCGACCGCACCGACGAGGCGAAGGCGATTCTCGAGCGGCTTGCGGACAAAAACCCGAAGGACGTGCGTCCCTTGGAAGCTCTCGGCAACATTCTGCGCGCGCGCAAGGATTATGCCGATGCCGTAAAATATTTTACACGCGCTATTTCTGTGCTCGGCAAGAAAGACCCGCGCTACTGGGGTTATTATTACGCTCGCGGCACGTCCTACGAACGCCTGAAGAATTGGCCGGCAGCCGAAGCAGATTTGAAAAAGGCTCTGGCGCTTGCCCCGGATCAACCGCTGGTTCTCAACTATCTCGGCTACTCCTGGATCGATCAGGGCAAGAACCTCAAGGAAGGTATGCGGCTGATCGAGAAGGCCGTGCAGTTGAAGCCTGACGATGGCTACATCGTCGACAGCCTCGGCTGGGCTCATTACCGGCAGGGTAACTATAAGGAGGCGGTGCGTTTCCTCGAACGCGCCGTTGAGATCAAGCCCGAAGACCCGACGCTCAACGATCATTTAGGTGACGCGTTCTGGAAGGTCGGGCGCGAGCGTGAAGCGCGCTTCCAGTGGAGCCAGGCTCTGTCGCTCAATCCGGAGCCAGAGGACGTCGACAAGATCAAGGCCAAGCTCGAGCGTGGCCTCGATAACAAGGCCGAGGCGAAGAACGCCGAGAAGACCAGGCAAGTGCAACGTGTCGATACGATGCGTCGGCGCAGTGAAAACAAGTCCGGGTCGCCCGGCCGTGCTGTCGAGTAGTTGCCAGCCGTCGTATCCAGAGACGATAACGGGCGCCCGCGGCGCCCGTTTTTGCATCCGCCAGCACCTCAGCCGAAGCCTGCCCTCATGCTGAAATCAGAATTTGCGCCCGCCAAGATCAATCTGACGCTTGAAGTTCTCGGGCGTCGCCCGGATGGCTACCACGAACTCCGTAGCCTCGTTGCTTTTGCGCGAGACGTTGGCGATGTGCTGACGCTTGCTGGCGGGCGCTTCTCGATGGTCGACACCATAGGGCCGTTCGCGTCCGGTATCGCCGGGCACAATCTGGTCGACAGGGCAGTCGCGGCATTCTCGGCGAAGGCTTCTAGTGTCGAGCCGCAAAAATTGACCCTTGAAAAGAACCTGCCTGTCGCGAGCGGCATCGGCGGTGGCTCGGCGGACGCTGCGGCGGCATTGCGACTGCTCTCGGATGCTCACCCGCAGACGGGACTCGATCTCCCCGAAATCGCGCGCGGCCTCGGCGCCGACGTTCCGGTCTGCTTGTGGGGCCGTCCCGTCGTGATGATGGGAACGGGAGAGCATCTCGAAGACGTCGCCTTGCCTCGCGATCTCTTCGCGGTACTCGTCAATCCGCTCGTTGACGTACCCGAAAACAAGACAGCGCAGGTTTTCGCGCTTCTCGGCGCACGAGCAATTGCGGGCGAGACGCCAAAGGAGACGCCGCCGCGTTTTTCGAATGTGCGGGATGTCGTCGTCTATGCGACCGCGCGGGGCAACGATCTTGAGGCAGCGGCGAAAAAAGTTGTTCCGGCCATCGATACGGTGCTCTCGGAGCTTCGTCAGCTCGACGGTAGTTTACTAGCGCAGCTCTCGGGTGCCGGTCCCACGTGCTTCGCGCTTTTTGAAACGGATGGCCAAGCCAAAGCTGCCGCAGCAGCGCTGCAAGCGCGGCAACTGAAGTGGTGGATCAAACCGACACGCCTTGGCTAGTGCGAACGCCCGATGCAAAACGCGATGACCTGCTCCAACGCATCCTTTTCTCGACTCGCCGGGAAGATCGCCAAAGCGTCGCGCGCGATCGCGCCGTAGGAACGAGCCCGCTCGAACGTCGCCTCGATTGCCTTGTGTTTACGCATCAGTGCTATGGCCTGCTCGAGATCGCCGTCGGCGATTTCGCCTTCGGCAATGGTCCGGTTCCAGAATTGTCGTTCCTCGCTGGAGCCGCGCCGGAATGACAGAATGACTGGCAGCGTGATCTTGCCCTCACGGAAATCATCGCCGACGGATTTGCCGAGACGGCTGCTGTCGCCGGCATAGTCCAGCGCGTCGTCGACGAGCTGGAACGCCAGACCGAGATTCTTCCCATAGGACCGCAACGCCGATTGTTCTTCGGCCGGCCGCTGCGTCAGAGCCGCACCCGATTCAGCGGCAGCTGAAAACAGCGCCGCCGTCTTGGCGTTGATGATCGCGAGGTAATCGTCTTCGGTCGTCGAGGTGTTCTTGGCGGCGGCGAGCTGCATCACTTCGCCTTCCGCGATCGTCGCGGCGGCATTCGACATGATACGAAGTACCGGCAGGGAGCCGACATCGACAAACATCTTGAACGCCTGTCCGAGCAGAAAATCCCCGACGAGCACGCTCGCCTGATTGCCCCAGATCATTCGTGCGGTCTTGCGCCCGCGCCGCGTCGCGCTTTCGTCGACGACGTCGTCATGCAGCAGCGTCGCCGTGTGCATGAATTCCACGGCAGATGCCGTTCGGATGTGACCGCTTCCGCCGTAACCGCATAGTTTCGCTGAGGCCAGCGCCAGCATAGGCCGTAGACGTTTGCCGCCACTATCGATCAGATGATGCGCAAGCTCCGGGATCATTTCGACGTCGGACACAGCCTTGTCGAGAATGATGCGGTTAATGGCTTCCATGTCGTCGCCGACCAGATCGAGAAGCGGCTGCAGCTTCTGGCCGGTCTCGCGAATGTCCTCAAGTGGTATGACGCGACCCAAGTTGGTCCCCATTGTAGCTTCTGCC
>DATBRP010000121.1:0-11006 GCA_036560245.1 Hyphomicrobium sp. | reverse complement strand
GCAGTCGTTGGCAATTTGTTTGAGGTGACGGATGACTGAGGTGGCGTCGCAATTGAAGGACTGGCGCTTTTCCATCGATGGCGAGGGCATCGCCTGGGCGATCTTCGACCGGGAAGGAGAGAGCGCCAACTCTCTCGGCCGTCGCCCGATCGAAGAGCTGGACGCGATCATCCAGCGGGTCGAAGCCGACGCAAGCGCCAAAAGTGTGCGCGGGCTCGTCATCATGTCCGGCAAAGAGCGCGGCTTCATCGTCGGCGCTGATATCCGCGAATTCGAGAGCTTTGAAACCGAGCAGCAGGTGATCGACAGCTTGAGGCCGGTCAACGCTCTGCTCGACCGCATCGAGAAACTTCCGATCCCGGTCGTCGCGGCGATCCACGGCGTATGCGTCGGCGGCGGTTTGGAGTTGATCCTGGCCTGCCATTATCGGATCGCGACGCGGGACGATTCAACGCGCATCGGCTTTCCCGAGGTCAAGCTCGGCATTTTCCCCGGCTTCAATGGAACGGCGCGCTCGATCAAGCAGGCCGGGCCGATGGCGGCGATGCAGGCCATGCTGACCGGCGGCATGATCCGCGCGACGGTAGCGAAGGCGCAGGGCTTCATTGATCAGCTTGTCGGAAGTCCCGGCGAGTTGCACTGGGCGGCGCGGAAGGCGGTCCTGCAAAATCGTAAGTCGGCGTCGGCTAGCACCGTGAAAATGCTGCTGACGAAGTGGCCGGCGCGTGGGCTTCTCGCCGGCAAGATGCGTCAGGAGACGGCGAAGAAAGTTCGCGAAGATCATTATCCCGCGCCGTTCCGCTTGATCGATCTATTCGAAAAAGAGGGCGGCGACCTCAACGCGATGAAGAAGGCGGAGACGATAGCCTTCGCACCGCTGATGGTTTCGGAGACGTCGCGCAATCTCCGCCGCGTCTTTCGTCTGACCGAGCTTTTAAAGAATCAGGCACCGAAGGGCTTCAAGTGGCGCCCGAGCCGCGTTCACGTCATCGGTGCCGGCACGATGGGTGCCGACATTGCGGGCGTCTGCGTCGCGTCTGGCATGGAAGTCACCCTACAGGATATTTCGCCGGACCAACTCGAGAAGGGCATCAAGGCGCAGGGCAAATTGTTCGCGCGCAAATTCAAGACCAAGGCGACGCGGGATGCCGCCAAGGCGCGCCTGATTGCCGATCCGGAAGGTAAGGGTGTCGTTCGCGCCGACGTCGTCATCGAAGCCATTGTCGAGCGGCTCGACGTCAAGCAGAAGCTGTTCGCCGACCTCGAAACGAAGATCAAACCCGGAGCGGTGCTGGCGACGAACACATCGTCGTTGAAGCTCGAAGATATCGCCGCACCGTTGCGCGATCCCGGCCGGCTGATCGGCCTGCACTTCTTCTCGCCGGTGCCGCAGATGCCGCTTGTCGAAGTCGTGCGCGGCGCCACGACGCGCGATGATGAAGTGAACAAGGGCGCGGCGTTCGTGACGTCAATCGACAAGTTCCCACTGATCACCAAAGATGTCCCGGGCTTCCTCGTCAACAAGGTGCTGACGCCTTACATGTTCGCGGCGATGAAGCGTCTCGAAGAAGGCGAGGACAAGGAAAAGATCGACGAGGCCGTCCGGACGTTCGGCATGCCGATGGGTCCGATCGAATTGGCCGATAACGTCGGCCTCGATATCTGCGCGCACGTTGCAAAGATTCTCGGCCAGTCGAGCGAAGGTTCGCGGCTCGACAGGCTCGTCGCGTCAGGCCGTCTCGGCAAGAAGACGGGAGAAGGCTTCTACGTTTGGAAGGACGGCAAGCCAGTGAAGTCGGATCGCAAGTTTTCAAAAGCCGAACTCGAACAGCTTGGCCGGGAATTGGTCGAGCCTATGATCACGGAAGCGCAGAAGACGCTCGATGAGGGTGTCGTCGAAAGCGCCGATCTTGTCGATGCCGGAATGATCTTTGGTACGGGTTTCGCGCCGTTCCGCGGCGGCCCGCTGCACTACAAGAAAACGCATCCGGGAACGGAAACTGCGTCCGCGCCACGCGCCGCGGCGGAATGATTGATTTTATTTTCTCCCCCAACGGAGGCCTTTGATGACACGAGAACTTCGGCGCGTTGCGGTGATCGGCGGCGTGCGCATTCCGTTCTGCCGCTCGAACACGCTCTATGCCGATCTCTCCAATCTCGAGATGATGTCGGCGGCGCTGAACGGTCTCGTCGATCGCTTCGGGCTCAAGGGCGAGCACATCGATGAAGTCGTCGGCGGCGCGGTCGTCACGCATTCCAAGGACTTTAATCTGGCACGAGAGGCGGTGCTCTCCTCGAAGCTCGCTCCCTCGACGCCCGGCGTGACGCTGATCCAGGCTTGCGGTACATCGCTGCAATCGGCGCTGATGTCCGCGGGCAAGATCGCTACCGGCGAGATCGAGAGTGCGATTTCCGTCGGTTCCGATACGACGTCGGACGCGCCGATCGTGTTCTCGAAGAAATTTTCCAAGCGTCTCGTCCAGGTCGGGCAGAGCAAGACGGCACTCGACAAGATCAAGGTATTCAAAGGTCTGTCGCCGGTGGAACTCACGCCGCAACCGCCGAGCGTCGCCGAGCCGCGCACGGGCCTTTCGATGGGGCAGCATTGCGAGCTGATGGCGCAGGAATGGCATATCGCGCGCGCGGATCAGGATCAGTTCGCCTACGACAGCCATAAGAAGGGCGCCGCTGCCTATGACTCCGGTTACATGGACGATTTGATCGTGCCGTGCGCGGGCGTCTATCGCGACAATAATCTTAGGCCCGATATCACGCTCGAAAAGCTCGCGACTTTGAAGCCGGCATTTGAGAAGTCCGAACGCGGGACGTTGACGGCCGGCAATTCGACACCGCTGACCGACGGCGCGTCGAGCGTGCTGCTGGCTTCGGAGGATTGGGCGGCAAAGCACAATCTGCCGGTGCTCGCCTATCTGACTTACGGCCAGCACATCGCCAATGACTTCGTCGGTGGCGACGGGCTCTTGATGGCGCCGACGATTGCCGTGTCGAAGATGCTCGATCGCGCCGGGCTGACGCTGCAGGATTTCGATTTCTACGAAATTCACGAGGCTTTCGCCGCGCAGGTGCTGTGCACCTTGAAGGCGTGGGAAGATGCCGATTACTGCAAGACGCGCCTGGGCAAGGACGCGCCGCTTGGCTCGATCGATCGGAGCAAACTCAACGTGAAGGGTTCGTCGCTGGCGTTCGGGCATCCGTTCGCTGCGACCGGAGCGCGCATCGTCGCCAATCTCGCCAAACTTCTCTCGATCAACGGCGGACGGGGCTTGATTTCGGTCTGCACGGCCGGCGGCATGGGCGTTACGGCCATCATGGAAGCGCCGAAGTCGATCGAGGCCCGCGCCGCGGCCTGACACCGCTCGCTCGCCACGAGACGCGCGCCGCTGAATGAGCTATGCACCTCGCGACGATTTTAGCCGAGGGACGAGCGTATGGGCGCGAAGCAGGATAAGCAACTCGATGCAGCGCGGGCGCTGGTGCGCGATGTTGCGCAGCGTTTCGATCTCAACGCATGGGCGCGTCTGTGGGACGGCACGCGGTTGCCGCTCGGCAAGGCTCCGACCTCGAATTTCGAGATTTCGATCAGCGATCCGGGCGTCATCGGCTCTATCGTGCGGAGGCCTGGGCTCGATACGATCATTCGCCAGTATATCGAAAAGGGTATCGATTTTTCAGGCGGTACGCTGATTGATTTCGGGCGCGATCTGCAGAGCGCGAGCAAGGCGCCGAAGCTCAGGGCGCGCGATATCGCGAGCGTCGGGCTGAAGCTCACACCGTTTCTTTTCGAGAAGGAGCGGAAGACGCGCGACGCCTACGGATTCGAAGGCGACATTACCGGCGCGCACCGCAAGACTGCCGACAACAAGGACTACATTCAGTTTCACTACGATCTTTCGAACGATTTCTACGCGCTCTTTCTCGATCCGGAGATGGTCTATTCGTGCGCCTACTACACGGATTGGACGAACGGGGTCGAGCAGGCGCAGCGCGACAAGCTCGAAATGATCTGCCGCAAGCTGCGGCTAAAGCCCGGCGATCGCATGCTTGATATCGGCGCGGGTTGGGGCGGCCTGCTTTGCCATGCCGCGAAGAATTATGGTGTGACCGCGCATGGCATCACGCTTTCGCAAGAGCAGCTTTCGTTCGCGCGCGACAAGGCTCAAAGGCTTGGGATCGCCGACCGGGTGACGTTTGAGCTTTCCGATTATACGAACGTGACGGGCACGTACGACAAGATCGCGTCCATCGGCATGTACGAGCACATCGGGCTACAGAATATTCCGACGTACATGAGCAAGGTGCGCTCGCTGCTGAGCGAGGATGGGTTGTTTCTCAATCACGCAATTTCGCGGCGGGCTCCGAAGCACGGGGGCGGCTGGCTGAAGCGTCCGATGAGGCCCGAGAAGAAGGCTATCGCGAAATACATCTTCCCCGGCGGTGAGCTCGATGACATCGGTCATTCGATTTCGGCGATGGAACGTGCGGGGTTTGAAGTGCATGATGTCGAAGGCTGGCGTTTGCATTATGCACGCACCTGTCAGCTCTGGTGCGAGCGGCTGACCGCCAACAAGGACGAGGCCATTCGCTACGTCGGCGAGGAAAAATATCGCATCTGGGTCGCCTATCTCGCTGGCGTCAGCTTGGCGTTTTCTCGCGGGACCTTAAGGCTGTTTCAGACGCTCGCGTCCAAGTCGGCAAAGCGTCCGCCGCCGTTGCCGCCGACCCGCGCGGATCTCTATCGTTGATGCAGGGCCGGGATGACAATTTTTCGATGCTTAAACGGACTTCTTGAGGTGGGCTTCGCAGCGGGTGCGGATGTCGTTCAAGTCGGCCAGTGAGCGCTCGATGTCGTGATGCTTGGTTTTCAGGCCTTCTATCGCGGCCGTCACCTTGTCGAGCAACAACCGCGTCTGCGCCAAGTGAGCTGGGTCGGTATCGTAGAGCGCCAAATACTCGCCGACGTCCTCGACGGTGAAACCGAGGTTGCGGCCGCGCAAGATCAGCACCAGCCGGGCGCGGTCGCGCTTTGAATAGCGCCGTGCCGTGCCGACGCGTTCCGGCGAGATGAGGCCACGGCTTTCATAAAACCGGATCGTGCGCGTCGTGATGCCAAATTCCTTGGCCAACGACGAAATCGAATAGACCGTTTCGCGTTCCGGCGCTGCTTCGCTTGCCGATGCGATGACGTGAGCCGACGCGGGCGTCTTGCCGCTCATGCCGGCTTGCCGCGTTTGGCCTCTTCGGCGGCCAGTTCCTTCTTCGACAGTTTGCCGATCATCGTTTTCGGCAAGGTGTCGCGGAATTCGATCGCGGCGGGCATTTCGATCTTCGAGATTTTCGGCTCCAGATGTTTCAGGATGTCGGCCGCCGTTGCGGTCATGCCGCTCTTCAACTTGATGAAGGCCTTTGGCGCCTCGCCGCGGTAGGCATCGGGAATGCCGATCACCGTCACTTCCTCGACGGCCGGGCATTCATAGATCGCTTCTTCGATGCGGCGCGGATAGACGTTGTAGCCAGAGCAGATGATCAGATCTTTGATACGGTCGACGATCGAAAAGCCGCCGTGTTCATCCATGATCGCGACGTCGCCCGTGCGCAGGAAGCCGTCGACGAATTGCTTTTCGGTTTCGGCGGGTTTTTTCCAATACCCCTTCATGATCTGAGGCCCCTTGGCGCAAAGCTCGCCGCGTTCGCCCTGCGGGACCTCCTTCGTCGGGTCGTCGATGTCGCGGAGCGAAATGGTGGTGCCCGGAAGTGGCGGGCCGATGGAGCCCGGCACCGGGTCGCCACGGACCGGATTGCACGTCAGAACGGGTGACGCTTCCGACAGGCCGTAACCTTCGACGACCTTCGAACCCGACACGGCTTCGAACTTCAGTTTGATTTCCATCGGCAGCGGCGCGCCGCCGGAGATACAAAATCGCAGCGATGACACATCGTAGGACTTGAACTTCGGATAATTGAGCATCGCCGTGAAGATGGTCGGGACGGCCGGCAACACTGTCGGCTTCTCGCGATGGATGAGTTTCAAAACGTCGAGGAGTTTGAAGCGCGGGATCAGAATGATCTTCGCCGCAATCTCGATGGCCATGTTCATGACGACGGTCATGGCGAAGACGTGGAACAGCGGCAGCGCGCCGAGGATGCTTTCTTTCCCCGGTTCGAGGTTGACGCCCCAGGCCATGATCTGAGTGGTGTTGGCGGTGAGGTTCGCGTGCGTCAGCATCGCGCCTTTCGGTGTGCCGGTGGTGCCGCCGGTGTACTGCAAAACGGCAATGTCCTCTGCCGGATCGATCGCGACCGGTGAGGGCGGCACGGAGGGGAAGGCGAGCCTCGCGCCGTTGATGACCTTGTCGGCGGCCTTCGATGAGGCGACAGCGGCAATTTCGCGCTTCTTGAAAATCGAAAACAGAGCGGCCTTGAGGGGCGGCAACACGCTCGTGAACGGCACGACGATGGTGCGGCGAATGACCCCGCGCAACATCAGCTCTTCGACCTTCGGAAAGAGCACGGTCAGATCGTGCGTGACCATGATTTCCGTTTCGCTATCAGTCGCCTGGAAAGTAAGCTCTTCTAGAGTATAAAGTGGATTGAAGTTAACGACTGTCCCACCGGCTTTGAGTATTGCGTAGTAATAGACTATGAAAGTTGGCGTATTGGGCAGAAATAGACCAACCTTCGTGCCGCGCCAAACGCCGATATTTTGCAGTCCGGCCGTAACTCGGTCGACTTCTGCCGCGAGATCGGCGTAAGTTGTGACCCGGCCAAGAAAACTGATTGCCGGATTATTGGGAAATCGTCTAACGGCCCGGTCAAGAAGCTCAGGCACAGGCCTTGTCGGAATCGGCATGTGCCAATCGATGTCGGGCGGATAAAACGCGACCCAGGGCGGGGACGCCGATGCGGTCGGCTCGGCTGCTTCAGGCGTCATGGCGATCCGATGCGGTCAATATGAAGCCTAGTCGAGTATTATTGGACTATAGTCGCGCTTATAGGTGCCAGACTCGAGGTTCCGATTGAACAACTTTTGACTGTCTCTGGCTAGCAGATGATCTGTTTGCCGCAGATGGAAAGCTGGGCCCAAAACGACGGTGTTTTCAGGCACGTTCGCGGATCGCATTTGCACCCGCGACCGTCCGTAGCTGGACTTGCTTGTCGTTTAAGGATAAGTGACCCCCCCGCTTGCTGATGTAGTGGTCTTGATTTAGGTAGATGCCAAGCAAAACTGGCCCATCGCAGTGATCTGCGAGGGTGGGAGAGGCCAATGGACGAAGTCGCGACGAAGGTTATCGATATCCTCAAGAAGCATATGAAGGAGCCGCGCGACGATATCTCGCTCGACACCCAGCTTACTGATCTCAAGATCGAGTCTCTTGATCTTGCGATGATCGTATTCGACATCGAAGATGGTTTCGGCGTCGAGATTCCCTACAACGCCAACGAAGAAGTCGAGGCGTTTAAAACCGTCGGCTCCGTCGTTGATCGCGTCAAGTCGCTGATTGCGGCGAAGCAGGCGTCGGCCGCTAAAGCTTGACGACTTCGCCGGCAACCTTCCGAAGGTAGCGATGTGCGGACCCCGGTCACTTCTGACCGGCGCGTCCGCGCATTTGTGAGACGAGAAAGATAGTTCGTATGTCGAATGGTAAACCGGGCCGCCGCGTCGTTGTCACGGGCCTCGGAGTCGTGACGCCGATTGGCGAGACGGTCGATGAGTTCTGGGCGGGCATGAAAGCCGGAAAGTCCGGCGTCAGTGAACTCGGCGGTTTCCCACTCGACGATCTCAAAATTCTGATCGCTGCTCAGATCAAGGACTTCGATCAAAAGCAGCGGCTAAAGCACTTCAAGCGCGACCGGATCATTACGCTCGCCGACCGGTACTCGTGGTTTGCGGCTGCGGCCGCCGATGAAGCTGTCCGCATGTCGGGCCTCGAGCTGCCTGAATCTGATCCGTACCGGTCCGCGTGCATCATCGGTTCTGGCGCCGGCGGTCTCGTGACGTTCGAGACGGCTTATCGCGATCTCTTCATTCACAATAAGCGCGCCACGCATCCACTGACGCTGCTGCGCATCATCGGCTCCTCGGCCGCGGCGCACGTCGGCATCGAGTTCGGCGTCAAGGGGCCGACGTTCGCCACGTGCTCGGCCTGCTCCACGGCGACGCACGCCATCGGAATTGCCCGCGATTACATTCGCGACAACGTTGTCGACGTCGCGATTGCAGGCGCGTCCGAGTCGGTCATCAACTACGGAACGATGAAAGCCTGGCAGGCGCTGCATGTGCTCTCGCCCGAGGGCTGCTTCCCGTTCGCGAAGAAGCGCAATGGTACGGTGCTCGCGGAGGGCGCCGGTATCCTCGTGCTCGAAAGCCTTGAGCACGCCCAGGCGCGCGGCGCGACGATTCTCGCCGAGCTCTGCGGCTACGGCATGGCGTCCGACAGTCAGGACATGGTGAAGCCAACCGTTGAAGGCCCGAGCGTTGCCATGCGCGATGCTCTCGCAGACGCGGGCCTCAAGCCGGAGCAGATCGACTATCTGAATGCTCACGGCACGGCGACGATGGACAACGACATCAACGAAACGAAGGCGATCAAGAACGTCTTCGGCGACTATGCCTACAAGCTTCCGATCTCGTCGACGAAGTCGATGCACGGGCATCCGCTCGGCGCGGGCGGCGGCATCGAGGCCGTAGCCTGCATCAAGGCGATGCAGGAAGGCTGGGTGCCCCCGACGATCGGGCTCGACGAGCCGGGCGAGGGTTGCGACCTCGACTACATCCCGAATGTCGGCCGCGACAAGAAGCTCACCTACACGATGTCGAACTCCTTCGCGTTCGGCGGTCTTAACGCCGTTCTGGTTTTCGGTCCCGCGCCCGAGTGATCGGTTCGCTGGGCCGCCGCTGAATCGCGACGTGGCGTGCGTTGTTCGCAACTGCAGCAAACCGGCGAGGAAGGGCGGCGGTGCTGTACGAGCGCTTCGCGCATCTGATTTGTGGCTTATTTCCGCTTCCCAGCATAATTTGCGTCGCCGTGGCACTCGCGAAACCCTTGAAGACAGCGGCTCTCAATGAGAGACTTATTCCTTGCGGCCCTATGTCGTCCCGGTCGCGCGGGCCTTCAGGTGGATTGAAGCGCATGCGGAAAATCGTGATACGGGCCGGTGGTGTGGCTATTCGTGCGAGGTTGCTCGACACGCCGACCGCGGAGCGAATTTGGGCGGCGCTGCCTATTCAAGCCGCCGCACGGACGTGGGGCGAGGAAGTTTATTTCGACTCTCCCGTTACCTCCGTCGCTGAGCCTGACGCACGCGTCGTCGTAAAGGCCGGCGATATCGTGTTCTGGCCGGGCGGCGATGCCATCGCCATCGGCTTTGGTCCGACGCCCCTGTCGCGGACGCGCGGGGAAATCCGCCTCGCCGGGCCGTGCAACGTGTGGGCGGAGGCGCTGGATGACGTCCGCCAGCTCAAGTCCGTCCATCCCGGTGTCGCGATCTCCGTTCACGAAGATGGTTGAAACCGCCTGTCACCGGAACGTCGCTAACGATTTTTACGGACCCGACGCGTGACGCTCAAGTCCGTCGCCTGCATCGAAGATTTACGCCGGATCGCGCATCGCAAAGTGCCGCGCGAATTCATGGATTATTACGAGTCCGGCTCCTATTCCGAAGAGACGCTCCGGCGCAATTGCAGCGATCTCAGTAAAATCACAATAAATCAGCGCGTACTCGCCGGCGCGGCAAATCGTGATCTTTCGCAGACGCTGCTGGGTGAGAAGAACCCGCTGCCACTGGCGCTGGCGCCGATCGGCATGACCGGCATGGCGCATCGAGACGGCGAGATCGCAGCCGCGCGCGCCGCTGAAAAGGCCGGCATTCCCTATACGCTCAGCACCTTGTCGATCTGCTCGATCGAGGACGTCGCGGCGGCGGTCAAAAAGCCCTTCTGGTTCCAGCTCTATTTTATGAAAGACCGCGGCTTCATCGCGGACCTGATTGCACGCGCCCGTGCCGCAAACTGCAGCGCGCTTGTTCTGACGGCCGACTTGCAGGTTCTCGGACAGCGCCATCGCGACATTCGCAACGGCCTTACCGTCCCGCCGCGCATCGGGCTGAAAACGATTGCGCATATCGCATCGAAGCCGGGCTGGATCGCTGGCGTGCTTCTCGGAAAGCGCAGGACGTTCGGCAATGTCAGCGGACGCATTGCAGGCACGGAGGACCTTCGATCCTACATGGCGTGGATCAACACCCAATTCGACCAGGCGCTTTCGTGGGACGATGTTGCGTGGATTCGCCAGCAATGGCCCGGCAAACTCATCATCAAAGGCATTCTCGACGCCGACGATGCGCGCCAAGCCGTCAAGGCTGGGGCCGATGCGATCGTCGTCTCGAACCACGGCGGCCGTCAGCTCGATGGCGCACCGTCGGCCATCGCGATGCTGCCGCGCATCGCCGACGCGGTCGGCTCCGATGTCGAAATTCTATTCGATAGCGGCATTCGCTCTGGGCAGGATGTCTTCCGCGCGTTGGCGCTCGGGGCGCGGGCCTGCCTTCTCGGGCGTGCCTATCTCTACGGCGTCTGTGCTGCGGGAGAAGAAGGGGCGAGCAAAGCCATCGACATTATCGCCAAGGAGCTTGACGTCACGATGGCGCTCGCTGGCGTGCGCACGATCGGCGACATCGGGAGAACATCTCTCGTCGGCGAAATCTGAAATACGGGCGGCTATTTTTCGCGCGGAAACATGAAGGCGCGCGTTTGCCGGGGCATTTGGGCGGCCTCGTAGAATCCCACCGAGTCCGGAGCCGAAACGAGCAGACACATTGCTTCCGGCCCGGCCGTGCGACGTGTTTCCGCGATTAATTGTCTGCCAATTCCGCGGCCCTGGTAGGCCCTATCGACCGCGAGATCCGACAAATAACAGCAGTATGCAAAGTCGGTGACCGAGCGGGCAACGCCGACGATGAGCGCCGTTTCCTCATCTTGCGCGATGATA
>DATBRP010000120.1:0-2374 GCA_036560245.1 Hyphomicrobium sp. | reverse complement strand
CGTGTCGGTCCGTTCGCTCCGGACGTCGCGAGCCAAACGCAAAACCAGATTGCGACGTACGGCGTCGCCAACACGGCTATTGTGACCGACTAGGAACAATCGGCGGCAAGCGTTGACCATCAGGCCGCTGGGTTCGATACTCAGTCGCGATACATCGCTTCTTATGCACGGTCCGGAGCACACCCGGCATGATCCATGTTGACTAAGAGCCGTTTCTGGTTTGTCGCCGCGGCATTGATTGCGGCCTTTTGCATGGTGGCGGCGGATAGCGCCGCGGCCGCGGACAATTTTGCGACGAAAGCGCCGCGCGCCATATTGATGGATGCGGCCACCGGCGCGGTCCTCTTTCAGCAAAACGCCGACGAGTTGGCTCCGCCCGCGAGCATGAGCAAGCTGATGACGCTTGCCGTGCTGTTCCGCGCCCTCAAGGAGGGCCGCCTGCATATGACCGACGAGTTCACGATGAGCGTCAACGCCTGGCGCAACGGCGGCGCTCCGTCGGGAACGTCGGCGATGATGGTGCCGGTCAACACCAAGACGTCGATCAACGAGTTGATCCAGGGCGTCACCGTGCAGTCGGGCAACGATGCGGCCATGTGCATCGCCGAAGGCATGGCAGGCACGGAGGCTGCCTTCGCGCACATGATGAACGACGAGGCGCGGCGCATCGGTCTCACCAAATCGACGTTTGCGAACGCGACGGGATTGGGCGATCCGCATCAACTGATGACGGCACGCGACCTCGCGACGCTCGCCCGCTACGTCATCGCCACATATCCGGACTACTACCCCTTCTTCGGACAGAAAGAATTCCGCTATCGCAAGCACCGCTTCATCAACCGCAATCCGCTGCTGTTCCTGGACATCGGAGCGGATGGACTGAAGACCGGACACATCGCGGCGTCGGGATATGGTCTGGTCGGCTCGGCGGTTCAGGACGGAAAGCGGCTGATCGTCGTCGTCGGCGGTCTCGAAAAGGCTGACCAGCGCAAGGAAGAGGCGGTCAAGCTGCTGGACTGGGGCTTCAGGTCATTCAGCTCCGTACGTCTGTTCGATGCCAACGAGGTCGTCGGCCGTGCGCGTGTTTGGGGCGGCAAGATCTGGTATGTACCGCTCGCGGCCAAGGACGATGTGATGTTCACGGTGCCGAAGTATCCCGCCAATCAAAGAATCTCGGCCGAAATCGTCTACAAGGCGCCGCTGAAGCCGCCGGTGAAGAAGGGCGATCAGGTCGCGATGCTGAAGATTTCGAGTTCTTCGAGCGCGTCGGCCGAAGTGCCGCTCTATGCCACGGAGGACGTCCAAAACGGCGGCATTATCCGTCAGGGCGTCGATTCGCTCGTGCTGATGGCATTGCGCCGCCTGGCATTCTAAACTGGGCGGCCAACAGCCAGAGGCGAGCCATGAAGCGCGGAAAGTTCATTACATTCGAAGGTGGCGAAGGGGTCGGGAAATCGACCCAGGCGAAGCGTCTGGCCGAGCGTCTGGAACGCACGGGCGTGCCCGTCGTCGTGACGCGGGAGCCGGGCGGCACGCCGGTCGGGGAGGACGTCCGCGATCTGATTTTGAAGGATCGCCCGACCGACCCCGTTACCGAGCTTCTGCTTTTTGCCGCGGCGCGCGCCGAGCACGTCACCTCCGTCATCCGTCCCGCGCTCGATGATGGGACGTGGGTCATTTCCGACCGCTTCATCGATTCAACGCGCGTCTATCAGGGCAAGCTCTATAGTTTGGAGCCTGAACTGGTTTCGCTTCTTGAGCATTATACGGTTGCGCCGGATTTCCCGAACCTGACATTGATCCTCGATCTTCCCGCAAGCGAGGGCGTGGAGCGGGCGCAGAGCCGCGGCACGCTTTCGCGTTACGATGCCGAACGCATCGAAACGCATGAGGTGTTGCGCAAGGGCTTCCTCGAGATTGCGACGAATGAACCGAAGCGCTGCGTGCTGATCGACGCAAGCCTGTCCGTCTCGAGCGTCGAGACGGCTGTCTGGCAAGCCGTATCGGCGCATCTTCTCGCCGAGGCCGGCTGATGGCGCGCGCGCCGCTCATTGCGGACGCGGAAGCGCTGCCCGAAGCCGACCGGCTCGATGATTTTCCGCATCCCCGCGAGACACGTTCGCTGATAGGTCAGGACGTGGCGCAGGCGGCGTTGGCCGACGGGCTCGCGAGCGGCCGGATGCATCACGGCTGGCTTCTTACGGGGCCGGCTGGCGTCGGCAAGGCGACGCTCGCTTACCAGTTCGCGCGTATGGCTCTGGCACGCCCCGAAGAACGCGATATGTTCGGTCAAGGTTTGAGCATCGAGCCGGGCTCTCCGACCGATCGCCAAATTCGGGCGCTGTCGCACCCGGCTCTGCTCGTCCTCCGGCGC
>DATBRP010000119.1:0-2888 GCA_036560245.1 Hyphomicrobium sp. | reverse complement strand
TGGGTTCGGACCCAAACCGGCGCAATTCGTCGCGGCGCTTTTTGCTCTGGATCGCGCATTCCGCTAAGGGCCGTAATCTGAGGCGCCGCCCTCCTTGGTTTAACCCCGGTGCGCCACTATGGTGCCCCGGGAATCGTAGGGACCAGCCTACGGACGGGCAGTGGACAGGGCCGAGAGCACATTGCGTTGCGCACTTGTAATAATCTCGAGGCGCCTGCTCTTTGGCATTCTCGGCATCGCGTTGCTCAGCCAGGCCAACGTTGCTTTCGCGACCGAGCCGGTGGCAGTCATCACCCCGTCGGGCAGCGCCGCCCTAATGGTGCCGTCGCGCCCGGACGAGGCACGCGCCGCCAAGGCTTATGACGTCCTAGAAACGCATTGCGCACGCTGCCATCAGACGGGGCGCCTCGAACAGCCGCTAGCGTCCGGCGGATTGGCCGACATTCTTTCCATCGACGAGTTGGCCCACGATTCAATTTTGGTGCGGCCGGGCCTTCCCGATGCTTCGCGCCTTTATGATGTGTTCGAGACGCGACATTCGCCGCTGGACGTATTTTCTGGCACTTCCGGAGCCGCCGAGCCGCAGCCGGAGGAGATCGAGAACATTCGCGGCTGGATCAGAGATCTGCCGCCAGCGGCACAGACGTGTTCCTCACGCCAGCCCGTGCGGCCCGCCGACGTCGACAAGATGATGCGCGACGCGCAACGCCTCGAACGCGATCAAGGCAAGGATGTGCGCTTCATCTCGCTCGTCCATCTCTACAATTCCTGTGCGACGCCGGGCGAAATGGCGGCTTATGTCCAGGCGCTGAACAAACTGATGAACTCTCTTTCGTGGGCGGCGGAGCCCGTGAAGCTGACGCCCCTCGACGCCGCCGGCACGGTGCTGTCGTTCCGCATGTCCGATTTTGGCTGGAACGCAGGCCGCTGGGATCTCATTCAGCGCGCCTACCCGCCGGCGCTCGTGCACGCGGTGGCCGACGACGTGGTCAAGACAGCCAATACAAAGGTCGCGATCGTCAACGGCGATTGGCTAGCTGCGGCAGCGGCCGAGACGCCCCTCTATTACGCGCTGCTCGGCATTCCGGAGAAATTGTCCGAACTCGCCAAAATGAACGGCACTGATATTGACCACGACATCGAGACCGCTGCGGCGCGGCGGATCGCGGTCCGGACGAGCGCCGTGACGCGCGGCAATCGCCTGATCGAGCGCCACCCCGGCGTGCGCGGCGGCTTTTGGCTCGTCTACGACTTTGCGACGAGCACCGGCGACCAGGACATCTTCGAGCATCCGCAAGGGCCGGCATCGGCGACGACCGCCAAAGCGCCGTTCAAGCCCGACGAGATACGCGCGTTGTTCGCGCTTCCGAACGGCTTCTATGCCTTCGCGCTCTATGACGCCGCGGGAAATCGCATCGATCGCGTGCTTCCGGGTATCGAGAAACCTTACGCGGGGGTCGAAGCCAACGCCGTCGAGCCGACGACGCGTGCGGGAGGCAAGTGCTTCGCTTGCCATACGGAAGGGTTGATCGAGGCTCAGGACGATTTCAAGTCCGCCAGCCCAACCGACACCTCCGCACCGCCCAGCCCGAGCCGTACTGCCGTGCTGCCGCTCTTCGGCACCGACAGCGAGAACACCCTTTTGATGATCGGCAGCACCGATCGCTATCGGTTGGCTGCCAAAGCCGTCGGCGTCGATCCCGACTTGCGCATCCGTGGCGAAGAATTGGTTGCGGGTCTTGCGCGGCGTTACCGTGAGGATGCCGATTTCGAGGCAGCCCTCGGCCAGACGGGCATCGAGCGGAATGCGTTCCTGACCGAGTTGGCGGATGCCAAAGGAGCGGCCGCTCCGCTTGCACGGAGGCTTCTGCACGGCGTCCTGTCGCGCGCCGAGCTCGAGCGGCTGTTCTTGCTGCTCAAAGGCATCGACGCGCCACGGCCGGCGACCACCTTCGGCGGCTTTCTGCGCGAGGTGAAATCCCAGATCGGCCTCAGTATGTGGATCGACAAGCCGCGTCCCGTTCCCGGCGATCTCATCACGGTCAAAGCCGAAGCCGACAACGATTGCTACTTAACGGTGATCAGCGTCGATGCGTCGGGCGTCGCGACCGTTCTCTTTCCCAACGATTTCGAGCGCGACAACCTGATCTCTGCCGGTAAGCCGGTAAGCATTCCCGGTGCCAATGCGCCGTTCCGGCTTCGCTTCAAGTCGGAAGGCAGCGAGACGCTGCTCGGGCGCTGCTCGACAAGCGCAACGCCGCCGGTCGGGATCGAGCATGACTTCGAGTACCAGCGCTTCACCGCGCTCGGCAACTGGGAAAATTTCATCGAGGACACGCTCGTTACGGAATCGGAGCTAAGGGCCGACCCCGAAAAGGCGGAGCGGGCACGCATTGCCCGATCCGGAGCAGTTAAGCGGCGGCAAGACCGCGGCGAGCGCATCGAACCGCAACGCCCGGACGTTCCGACGGAGAAGCCGTTGCGAGATGGACGCGCCGTTCTGGTGCTCGGTCAGAAATAGGGAAGGGGTTCAGGGGCGATGTCGCAAGAATGTCATGCAGCGACGCTGTGCCGTTAAGTCTATCCGCTGGCGGTGTCCGCGCAGCCATTGCCGCAACGCCTCGAACCGGCACGCCAAAACGGTTCCGTCTCGCTTTGAGAGGAGAATCCGGCGACGATAGGAAGCGTTTGAAGTTCAAAAACCTTTACATGGGGGGCTGCCGCACCTAAATGCAGCCCTCTGCTAATGTATCGAGGGCGGCCACCGCTCGGCCGCCGCGCACCAACACGGATGGTCCTTCTTGAGGAGGTTCTTTCGCGATGGAGAAATTTGCAACCGCGCTTGAGATGGTGACGGAGATGAAGCCCCAGGGGCCCGTCTTCGCTGC
>DATBRP010000118.1:0-3483 GCA_036560245.1 Hyphomicrobium sp. | reverse complement strand
GAAAATTCCCGGCGTCGCGACCGCAGGCCAGAAGTCGCGACCCCGCACGCGTTTCTATGACAATCTCGATGGCAAAACGCTCGAAGGCGTGTTGAACACGCTCGATCTCGCCGCGAGCCGCTTCATCGTCACGTCGAAGTCCGGCGGCACCGCGGAGACTCTGGCGCAGGCCATTGCCACGATCTCGGCCGTCAAGGCGGCGGGTCTCGAAGCCCAAATTCCAAAGCTCTTTCTCGGCATCACCGAGCCCGATAAGCCCGGCAAGGCCAACGGCCTCAGAACCCTGTTCGCCAAGTTCGGCATTCCGATGCTTGAACACCATACGGGCATCGGCGGCCGCTTCTCGTGTCTGACGAATGTCGGCCTCATGCCGGCGATCGCCCGCGGCCTCGACGTGCGTGCCATCCGCGCCGGTGCTAAATCCGTCGTCGACGCGCTAATGGCCGCCAAAGGTCCGGAAGATTTTGCGCCTGCCGTCGGCGCTGCGACCGCCGTCGCTCTCTCGAAGGAAAAAGGCATCAAGACGCTCGTCATGATGCCGTACGCCGACCGTCTCGGCCGTCTCGCCGCCTGGTTCGTGCAACTCTGGGCCGAAAGCCTCGGCAAGGGCGGCGAAGGCACGACGCCGATCGGCGCGCTCGGGCCGCTCGATCAGCATAGCCAGCTGCAGCTCTTCATGGACGGTCCGCGCGAGCACTACGTGACCGTTCTCCGAGTCGCGAGCGCCGGTGCAGGCCCGAAGGTCGACAGCGAACTCGCCAAGCTCGCCGGCGCCGATATGCTCGGCGGCCACACCATCGGCGATATCGTGGACGCCCAGGCGCACGCGGTGCCGGAAGCGCTTGCCCGCGCCGGCCGGCCGGTGCGTACAATCGATCTTGCAAAACTCGACGAAAAAACGCTCGGCGCGCTGCTGATGCACTTTATGATCGAGACGATTCTCGCGGGCCGGCTCCTCGGCGTCGATCCTTTCGACCAACCGGCCGTCGAACTCGCGAAAATCCTGACCAAGGAGCGCCTCGCCAAAGGCGCTTGAACGCGCTTTGCAACGAGGAGGCGGTCGCCGTGGCGATCCGGCAGCTCAGCCCCGAGACGGTCAATCGCATCGCGGCGGGCGAGGTCATCGAACGCCCGGCGAGTGTCATTAAGGAACTCGTCGAAAACGCCATCGACGCCGATGCGAGCCAAATTGAAATCGTCGTCGTGGGCGGCGGCCTGTCGCTGATCCGCGTGACGGACGACGGCGTCGGCATGAGCGCCGATGATCTCGCGCTCTCGGTCGAGCGGCACGCCACGTCGAAACTCGACGAAGAAGACCTTTTCGATATTCGTTCCCTCGGATTTCGCGGCGAGGCGCTGCCGTCGATCGGCTCCATCGCGCACATCGAAATCAGGTCGCGAGCCCGCGGCGGCGAACAGGGCTTTGCCGTCGGCGTCGTTCGCGGCGCCAAGGAAACCGTGAAACCCGCAGCGTCCAATCCTGGAACGATGGTCGAGGTCCGCGATCTCTTTTCCGCCACGCCTGCGCGCCTAAAGTTCCTGAAATCCGAACGCGCCGAGACGATGGCCGTCACCGATGTCGTGCGGCGCCTGGCGATGGCGCATCCCGAAATCGGATTCACGCTGCAGACAGGCGACAAGCGCCCCGTCGTCTATCCGCGCGGCGAGCGGTCGTCGTCCGCATGGCTCGAACGCGTCGGCGCCATCATGGGCCGCGAGTTCATGAATGACGCGCTGGAAGTTGCAGGCACGGGAAATGGCGCATCGGCGCCGATGCGCGTCTTCGGCTTCATCGGACTGCCGACGCTGCATCGGCCCGACAGCACGCAGCAATTTCTTTTCGTCAACGGCCGCTCGGTGAAGGACAAGCTGCTGATCGGCGCAGTACGGGCCGCCTACGGCGACCTCATCCCCCGAGGGCGTTCGCCGTTGCTGGCTTTGTTTCTCGACGTCGCGCCGTCCGATGTTGACGTCAACGTGCATCCGGCGAAAGCGGAAGTTCGTTTCCGCGATGCCGGCCGCGTGCGCGCTCTGATGGTCGGGGCCATGATGCAGGCTTTGGCGGCGGCCGGGCACCGGTCCTCGGCACAAGGCGGTGTGCTGACAGTTGAAAGTTTCGCGCCTGGCATTTTACCGAACGCGGCACCGGCAACACCAAACCTTTCGATGCAGCGTGGGTTTTCCGAAACATCGCAAGCGCCATTCGCGAGCATTGATGCGCCGAGCGCCGACATGCGAATGCCCGACGATGTCGTGACGGAACAGAGCATCGACCGTCCGCTCGGCGCCGTCCGCGCGCAGGTGCATGAGAACTACATCGTGGCGCAGACAAGTGACGGGCTTGTCATCGTCGATCAGCATGCCGCGCATGAGCGCCTCGTCTACGAAAAACTCAAGACGGCGATCGGCAACGGCGGCGTCGCGACGCAAGGCTTGCTCATCCCGGCAATCGTCACGCTCGACGCCGATGACGCCGAGCTGCTTCAGAGCCGCGCCGAAGAATTGGCCGAGCTCGGCCTCGTGCTCGAAGGTTTTGGCGAAGGCGCCGTCGCGGTGCGCGAAACGCCGGCGCTTCTCGGCGAAACCGACATCGACGGCCTCGTCAGGGATCTCGCCGCCGAGCTTCGCGCCGACGGCACCGCACGCGCATTGAGAGATCGGCTCGATAGCGTCGCATCCCGTATGGCCTGCCACGGCAGCGTTCGTTCGGGACGGCGATTGACGGTCGAAGAAATGAACGCGCTGTTGCGCCAGATGGAGGCAACACCCTACTCGGGCCAGTGCAACCACGGCCGCCCCACCTACGTCGCGCTAAAACTCTCCGACATCGAACGCCTGTTCGGCAGGCGGTAACGCAGCCCCGTCATGGCCGTCCCCGTGCGAAGCATGCCTCCGGCATGAAGGCGGCCATCCACTCTCCTTACGTCATGGCCCGGCTTGACCCGGCCATCCAGAGCAACACGCAAGAGCATCGCCATCAGCCCTGGATGGCCGCCACGGAGGGCGGCCATGGAGTGGGTGGGGCCAATCGAAGAACCGTCATTCTCGGGCGAGCGCGCGGCACGCGCGTCGAAGCCCGGGAATCCAGCGCAAAAAGCGCCGGAGGCTCGATATTCAGACGGCGTCTTCGATAAGTCTTGCGCCGGATCCCCGAACAGCTTCGCAAGCTCGTCCGTTCAAGGATGACGATGCATCAATCAGTGATCGTCGCCGTCGTCTGCGCTCTGGGCGTTCAGCTGGCCGTAGTTCTGCAAGCCGATGCGGCCGAGCAGGTCGAGTTCCGTCTCGAGGAAATCGATGTGGCCTTCCTCGTCTTTCAGCAGTTCTTCGAACAGCATCATCGTGACGTAGTCGCCGAGGTCGCGGCAAATCTCGCGTGATTTCTTATAGTGGTCGCGGGCGATGTTCTCGCCCTTCAGATCGCACTCCAGAACCTCTTTGAGATTTTCGCCGATCATCAGCGGCGCGACATGCTGCAGGTTC
>DATBRP010000117.1:0-4320 GCA_036560245.1 Hyphomicrobium sp. | reverse complement strand
TTCGAAATCTTCGTAGACCGGAACGATCTTCGCCTGCGCGCTGGCGCTTGCCGGCAAGCGGTTCAGATGTTCGCCGTCGAGCTTGTAGCCGACGCAAATGCGGATCGTGTCGAAGCCGTCAAGGACGTCGAGCTTCGTCAGCGCGATGCCGTCGATGCCCGACACCTTCGCAACCTGGCGAACGAGCACGCTGTCGAACCAACCGCAGCGGCGCTTGCGCCCTGTGACGGTGCCGAACTCGCGGCCGCGCTCGCCGATCTTTTCTCCGACCGCGTCCATCAACTCTGTTGGGAAGGGTCCGGCGCCGACTCTGGTCGTGTACGCCTTCGCGATGCCGAGAACGTAGCCCGCGACGCGCGGGCCGACGCCCGAACCCGTTGCCGCCTGCGCCGCCACCGTGTTCGATGAGGTGACATAAGGATAGGTGCCGTGATCGACGTCGAGGAGCGCGCCTTGGGCGCCTTCGAACAGGATGCGCTTGCCCTGCCGCCGCTCGGCATCGAGCAACTCCCACGTGACGTCCATATAAGGCAGAACTTGCGGCGCGATGCCGGTCAGCTCCGCGATGAGCTTGTCCTTGGAAATCTCGGGCTGGCCGAGGCCACGGCGAAGCGCGTTGTGATGTGCGAGGACGCGATCGATCTTCGGCCCGAGCGTTTCGGGCGAAGCCAAATCCTGCACGCGGATGGCGCGGCGGCCGACTTTATCCTCGTAGGCGGGACCGATGCCGCGCCCCGTCGTGCCGATCTTTTCGGTGCCCGCCGCTTCTTCGCGAAATTGATCGAGCTCGTGGTGGAAGGGCAAGATTAGCGTCGCGTTCTCGGCGATGCGGAGATTGTCGCGCGTGATGGCGACGCCCTGCTTCTTCAGCTTCCCGATCTCGTCGACGAGCGCCCAAGGATCAATGACGACGCCGTTGCCGATCACCGAAAGCTTGTCAGGCCTGACGACGCCGGAGGGCAGCAGCGACAGTTTGAAGGTTTTACCGCCGATGACCAGCGTGTGTCCGGCGTTGTGGCCGCCCTGGAAGCGCACGACGACATCGGCGCGTTCCGAAAGCCAATCCACGATCTTGCCTTTGCCCTCGTCACCCCACTGGGCGCCGACCACGACAACGTTCGTCATTCTCACACCTTCTCATGACTTGGCCCCGGCGTCGGCCGGGGCCATGCGGTGGTACCGCTATTGATAGCCGAAACTCGAATGCAGCAAGTCCGCTCAGGGACCGTAGACGATCGATTTCGAGGCGGGCCAGGAAATGCGATAGCCGTACTCGAGTATTTTTTCTTCGTCGGGCTCGAGCTTTGCCTCGAACGCGATGACGCCGCGCTTGTCGTCGACGTTCTGCGTCGTCGGCGTCGCGCGGCCGGTATATTCGACCTTGATCTCGTCGTTCTGCGAAACCGGAACGCGGTCGAGGATCGTCACGTCGATAGGCCGTTCGTGCAGGTTCTTGACGTTGACGCGGAAGTTGCGGCTATCGACATGCGACGTCGAAATGAGCCCGCTCTCGCCGCGTTTTTCCTCCAGCACCACGTGCTTGACTTTGACCTGATCGTCAACGCCGAAGCCTAGATCGTGATCCTCGCCCGGCGGCAGCAGCGGCATGTCGCCGGTGCCGACGAACGTGCCGTCGCGAAACAGATAGACGAGGCCGGGAAGCAGCGGCGTACCCTTGGCGATTTTGATCTTGGCATAAAGGTAGGCGTTGGCGTCGAGCTTCGGCACGGAGCGGCTGCTGAGCGTCGGCTCGATATCCTCCGACATCAGCAGAACACGCTTGGCGTCGCCGTTGCCGCTGACGGTCGTGCGGCCCGGAACGTCGAACGTCGCTTCGAATGGGGCGCTATCGAGCTGCGCCACCGTCTCCTGCATCGGCACCGGTTCGGCCGCGGGCGCTTGCGCCAATGCTTCATCGGCCTCGATGCCTGCGGCGGCGTCTTCTGCGGCTCTTTTGCGTCGAGCGAGATTGAGAACAGTCGGAGCAGGTGCGGCGGCGACGGGCTTGGCTTCGGGCTCGTAATTGACGAATTGCGAATCGAGTGCCGGCGCGGACGCTCCGTCCGAAGGCCGGGCCGTTGACAGTTCCAACGCGACGCCGGTCCAATCTTCGCCCGATCTCTGCGTGATTGCGGCGCGGCGCGCGAGGGTGAGTTTCGGCGGCTCTGTTTTCGATCCCGTTTGCAGCCGCGCATCGTAGATCGGAGCCCAATGTGCATCCGGAACCTGATAGCGGATCGTCAAATCGGCATCCATCGGCGTCGGCGCGAAGACGTGAACCCGAAGCTCCGTCTGCTCGGTCTTCGCCGGCGCCAACGAGGCGACCTGATTCCGAAGGTCGGCGATCTGGCGATCGACGGTGCGGATTTTCTGCTGCGCATCGAGCGCCAGTTTGCTGGCGTCTCCGGTTGCCTGCGCGATGAGCGCCAGAATTTTCGGCCAATCATCCGCAGCGGGCGGAGCACCCGTTGCCGGTGCCGACTGGGGCCGTGCCGGAAGCTGCGCGAGATTGGTAATGAGCGCCTTCTGCGTCTTGGCGGCCTGCGCTTGGGCTTCAACCGTCACGCGCTGATCTTTGAGCTGCTCGATCTGGTCCTCGAGCACTTTGCGTTTCACGTCGGCGGCCTGGCTTTCGGCGCGCTGCAGAAGTTTGCGTGAGATATCGACGGAGCCGAGTTCGAGCTTTCCCGTCGCCTTGCCTTCGACGCGGATCGAACCGGGGACCGCACTGGCGGGAATATCGCCGAGGATGATGGTGTGCTCGCCCTTGTCGAGTTGCACCTTGGCGAGCCGCGTCACCTCCGCGCCCGAGAGAAATACGGTGACGGCATCGACCGTCGACGTCGCGGGGATATCGGCGGCAAACGCGCTGAGGGGCTGAGCGGCCAGAAGAACTGCCGCAAGGGCAAAACGCATCTCGCTATGACCTTCGATAATTGGCTTGGGTTATAAGCACTTGGCGGCCACCATCGGCGGGAGGCGGACAGGCGCGCAGCGGCCATTATGGCCGATACGCCGCTTGAGAAAAAGCATTGACAGACAGCCGCGGTTAACCCGTAGCCGGGCTGAAATTATGGCGTCAGAGGCCGCTTTTACGGCGTGCTGCGGCGTAGGCCCACTCGAGCCAGGGCAGCAGGTCGACAATGTCGGCCGTCTCGACCGTCGTGCCGCACCAGATGCGCAGCCCCAGCGGCATGCCCCGATAGGCGGCGATGTCGAAGGCCGCCCGCTCGGCTTCGAGAAGGCGCACCATCTCGCGCATCACTGCGAGCGAGCGCTCGTCGCCAAGCGCCAGGACGTCCGGCTCGACGAAGCGCAGGGCGACGGAGGTCTGCGAACGAGTCTTCGGGTCCACGGCCAGCGGCGCCACCCAGGGCGTGCGTTCGATCCAGCCATAAAGAGCGGCGGCGTTGGCGCGGGTGCGTGCGACCGTCGCGTCGATACCGCCGATCTCTTTCACCCAGCGTAGTCCATCGAGGTAGTCCTCGACGCACAGCATCGACGGTGTGTTCAGCGTCACGCCTTCGAAGACGTCGCGGATGATGCCGTCCTTATTGGTGACGCGGAAGAGCTTCGGCATGGGCCATGCCGGGCGATACGTTGCGAGACGATCGAGCGCGCGCGGCGACATGACGATCATGCCGTGCGCGCCTTCGCCGCCGAGCGCCTTCTGCCAGGAATAGGTCAGCACGTCGATCTTCGTCAGGTCGATGGCTTCGCCGAGCAGCGCCGATGTCGCGTCGCAGATCGTCAGTCCGGCGCGATTGTCGGGTATCCAGGCGGCGTTCGGCACCTTGGTGCCGGTCGTCGTGCCGTTCCAGGTGAAGACGACGTCGCGCGAGAAATCGACCTTGGCGAGATCGGGCAGATGGCCGGGCTCGGCGTCCATCACGCGCGCGTCGGGCAGCTTCAGTTCATCGACGATATCGCGCAACCAGTTGCGTCCGAAGACGTCCCAGGCGAGGACGTCGACGCCGCGCGCGCCGAGCAGGTTCCACATTGCGAGTTCGACCGCGCCCGTGTCGGAGCCGGGAACGATTGCAACTTCGTAGCCCGGTGGAACGCGCAGGATTTCGCGCGTCAAGGTGACGGCGAGTTTCAGGCGTTCGCGGCCCTCGACGGAGCGATGCGAGCGGCCGGTCAGCGCGCTCGAGAGCACGTCCGGGCGCCAGCCTGGACGCTTGGCGCAGGGGCCGGAAGAAAAGAACGGTCGATTGGGCTTGGTTTTTGGCTTTTCTGGCGTGGACATCGCTTCCCCGTCGCTTCGGTGTCAGAGCGCCTCTTAGCACGAGACGAGCACAACGAAAAATCGGCGTAGCG
>DATBRP010000116.1:0-3622 GCA_036560245.1 Hyphomicrobium sp. | reverse complement strand
AGGCAGGCGCGGACGGCACGCGCCTTTGCGGCATGATTTGGCAAATACTCGATCATGTCGCGCCTGTTAACCTCCAACTTTGATCATCATGTGGCGCCGCAAATCTCGCAGATTCCGTGCTCGCGCGCACCTCCCCGGCGTGGGCGTTAGCCATGCGAAATGCCGGGCTTGAAAGGCCGCAAACCGCGCGTTTACGGGCCTGTTGCATTTGGGTAGTATGAAGTCCTCGCGCTCGACGACGCTATCCACTGAAACGTCGGTGAGATTCACCAAAACAGAAAAGGATAAGGCCATGTCATGGAGCGATGCCCTTAAGGGCGCGGTCGGAAACCTCGTCGGACAAGCCGAGCAGGCTGCGTTGCCCGATCTCTTGAAAAACGTGCTCGGCACGGAAGGCTTGCAGACAATTCTCTCGAAGCTGCAGGGAGCCGGTTTTGACTCTCAGGTTGCCTCGTGGGTCGACAAGAACAAGAGCAATCTGCCGATCAGCGCCGACCAGATCCGCACGGCGCTCGGCGACGAACACGTGCAGCAAATCGCGAAGTCTCTCGGTATTCCGGTCGACGCCATTCTAGCGGCGCTTGCTGAAAAGCTGCCCGAGATCGCGAACGCCGCCGGTCCCGCTGCTGCGGCTTCCGCTGCCACGCCCGATCCGAAAGCGTAATCGCCGCTGCCGCATACATTCCCCGGCTCGCGTAAAGGACGGCGCGAGCCTGAGGCGAGTTAAAAGGCTGCCGCCAGTACTGAGGTCAATACCGCCGGCTCCGCTCGTCGAAAAGCGATATCGCCCAAATGATGAAACCGCCGATCGCGAGCGCCGCGCCGACCCAGCCCGTCGACGTCCAGCCAAAGCCGTACGCAATCGCCAAGCCGCCGAGCCACGGCCCAATCGCGTTTGCCATATTGAAGGCGCTGTGGTTCAGCGCGGCGGCGAGCGTCTGAGCGTCTTCGGCGACATCCATCAATCGCGTCTGCAGCGCCGTCCCTAGACCGCCGCCGCAGCCGATCATGAAGACGACAATCGAGATGGCGTAGACGTTTCCGGCAGCGAACGGAAAGAGCGCCAGCGATGCGGCGCTCCAGAGCAGAAGGCCACCCGCGGTCGGCATCAACGCGCGATCGGCAGCCAATCCCGTCAGAAACGCGCCGACCGTCATTCCGACGCCGAAGATGCAGAACACGATCGGGACGACGTGCGGCGACACGCCTGTCACGTTCGTCAACGTCGTCGCGAGATAGGCATAGACGGCGAACATGCCGCCGAAGCCGATCGCGCCCGTTGCGAGCGTCAGCCAAACCTGACGGCTCTTCAACGCGCCGAGTTCGCGCAATGCGCCGGCATCCGGGTCCGGCGTATCAGCCGGTACGAAAATCGACACCAGCGCGACAGTCAGCAAGGCGAGCCCCGCGACGGCGACGAAACCGCTACGCCAGCCGAGCGCCTGTCCCATCCATGTCGCGAGCGGCACGCCGACGATCGTCGCGATCGTCAGTCCGATCAGCACGCTGCCGACGGCTTGGGCCCGACGCTGCGGCGTCACGACGGAGGCCGCGACGAGCATCGCGACGCCGAAGTAAGCGCCATGCGGGATACCGCTCAAAAAACGAAAGCCCATCAGCCATCCGTAAGACGGCGCCAAGGCGCTCAAGACATTGGCAACGGCGAACGTCGCCATCAGCCAGATGAGAAGCGTGCGCCGCGACCACTTTGCGCCGAGCAACGCTAACGTCGGCGCTCCGATGACGACGCCCGCGGCGTAGGCGCTGATGACGTGTCCGGCCGTCGGTTCGTCGATGTGCAGGCTCTGCGCGACGTACGGCAACAGGCTCATTGCCGAAAATTCGGTCGTCCCGATCGCGAAGCCACCCATCGCAAGCGCAAGAAGAACGAGCCTCGTCTGGCCGGGCGACAGCGCGGTTGCGGCGGCGTTGGAAATTTTGAGGCGATCGGCCGCCACGTCCATCGTTCAGATTCCGTGCATTTGATTTGCTGCGCCGCAGCGTAGCTCATATTAGCTCTAACTGCCCGCATATGTTCGTGTTCCGGATAAATGTCGAGCCGGGCAGCGATGCTATATTGCAGGTGCGAAATGCCGTCTCGTCATGGCTGCGTGTGGTGCTCTTCCCGTCATCCTCGGCCAAGCGCGCCGGAAGGCGCGTCGCAGGCCGGGGATGACGAAGGAGAAATCGTGTCATCCCGGGCGAGCCACCTTGCGAGACCCGGGACCCAGCCTGCCTTTCTGGGTCCCGGCTCTCCGCTACGCTACGGCCGGGATGACAAGAAAGCCTGCGCTGATTTTTGTCGAAAAAACTTATCCTCGCCCTTTGGGCCTCCCGCATACTTCCCTCACCTCGCCTCGTTGAACGACGGACAGTCTCGAGACCGTTGAAGAGATTGGGGGTGAGCGGCAGGCGGGCGATGGCGGCACAAGGGAGTAACGGCCCGAGGCCCCGGCGTAGCGAACCGGCCAGTGATCAGTGCGTATGCGGTACCAACCGCCGGAGGAGTAAGGCACCTCCCATGCTGGCCCGGTCGATCAGAACCTCTGCACGTGGAGCGCGTTCGGCGCCGCTTCTTTCTTAGGAACGAACGGCACCAGGTGCCGGCGCGCTCCGCATCCGCTTTTATGTCACCGGTGGCCAGCCACGCGGTGAGGTTTGGTGTGCGAGCGAGCGCGTGTCCTCGATCTCACAGGAGAAGGCGGGCAAGAGTCCGCGAAGATTGGAGGAGCTTTCGGCATAACGCATGTTGCCGCTTGTCGTGGATGGCCGCCTTCGCGGCCATGACGTGGGTTTGGAATTCGTGCCGCCGACACGGATATGGACCATAGTCATAGCCACTCGCTCGATGACCGCGGCTAACGCGTCTCGTCCCACTAACGTCATGGCCGCGAAGGCGGCCATCCACGCAAATCTCAACGACTGAATGTGGCGACGGTCCTGGATGGCCGCCTCGGAGGGCGGCCATGACGAACGAACGGGGCAATTCTGCACACCACTGGCAGTCCTCGCCTCTCCGTCATCCTCGATGCGATGAGCATCGCGAGGCGCATCGGGGATCCAGCGTAAGGGGTGCCGAAGGCCCGATATTGCGTCTTCGACGAGTCCTGCGCTGGATCCCCGGCCTTCGACGCGACTTCGCCGCGCTCGGCCGAGGATGACATAGCCGCTCTAGTTCAACACCGGTGCGGCGCGGGCGACGATGCGGCGGGCGTCGACGGTCGAGGGGAGCATGCCGAACGCGGCCGAGCCGCCGCCCAGCCTTGAGGCGCAAAAGCCGTCTGCGATCATCTGCGGTGCGTGACGGATCAGCAAGGATGCCTGCAATGCGATGACGAGATCACGGACGAATGCACGCGCCTGCGATTCATCGGCGGACATCGCCCTCTCGTGCATGTCCTCAATGAATTGGCCGAGCCTGCGATCGGCGTTGGCGGCGTCGCGCATCTCCTCCGTTAAAACTTCGACGGCCAACGGCGACCGCGTCAGTGCCCTGAGCACATCGAGACACATGATGTTGCCTGAGCCTTCCCAGATCGAGTTGACCGGCACTTCGCGATAGATGCGCGCCAGATTGAATTCCTCGACGTAGCCGTTGCCGCCGAGAACTTCCATCGTCTCC
>DATBRP010000115.1:0-7818 GCA_036560245.1 Hyphomicrobium sp. | reverse complement strand
GGCGGAGCGGCGAAACGGGACGGGATTGGCGACTGATTTGATCGTCAGTCCGATGTCGTGAGTGACTGTCTTGCTGTTCGTCACGACGGAGGTCGGCGACCAGTGCGAGCCGTCAAATTGCGAGGATACAAGCTCGGCATTCGCCGCGCCTTCGTAGACCGCGCGATACCAGAATGCCAGCAGCCCCGTCGGCGTCGCGATCAACGACGGTCCGTGAACGAAGTCTTTTTCGTTCGGCGGGGTGATGACTTCACTGCGAAGTTCGAGGTCGCCACGTATCGGTGCTTGCGGGACATCGACGACGAACGTCCAAGGTTCGTGGGGTGACATCTTGTAAATGAGCAGAGCGGCGAGGACGCTCGAACAGGCGATAATTGCCCACGTCGCGAACGCCTTTACCGCGTGTTTTGTCACTCAACGTATCCATTTATGAATATCGCGCCCGGTATAGCCGGGCCCCTTGCGATGTCAACGACAAGCGGGGGTGCAATCCGGCGCAGAGGTTTAGACCGTTCTTCTAGGGCTGCTGCTATTTGGTGAGTACGACGAACTCTGTACCGCTGCCGTTTTCGTTGAGCGGAAGCTCGCGGTCGGAAACAATGAGCGATGCGCCGGGGCGCGCGCGTTCGGTGATCATGGAAAGGATATCGTCGGGTATCGTGAAGGCGTCGAGTGCGGCAGTCGCCATCTGAACGTTGAAGGCGCCCGATTGAGATGATGGCAATTCCCGGCCGCGTCGCTTCTTTGCGTCATCCAGGAATGTCCTGCCCGGGGGCGGCGTCTGGGCGCTGACGAGCCGCCAATCGAAGGTGTTGGGGTCACTGCCGTAGCGCATCGCCGTGAAGACATGGGTCCCGACTGGGCCGGGCAGAGGAGCGACGGTGATCGGGGCTTCGAGGACCGGTTCAAATCCCTGGCGGACGTAGATGCGTTGGGCGCGAAGACTGACGAGAACGGAAATCGGTTTCGAGCGTAACCGCATTTCTTTGTTGGCGTCGGCGAGCGCGCGCTGTGCCGAGATCAAATCGGTTTGCGCGTCACGCACCGCATTCAGAGCGGTGTCACGAGTGATTTGCGCCGCCGAAAAGCGGGCTTGAACTTCGGCGAAACTCATTTCGCTCTTGGCGGCTTCGGCGCGCGCGGTGTCGGCGTCGAGCGTCAGATCCAGCACTGCATTTTCGAGCGCGGTTTCGCGATCTCCGGCGTCGTTCGCCGGCGGTGACGTGCTCGCGTATGCCGTCGACATGTAGTCTTCGAACACGCGGATGGCGTCTTGCTGTTTCTTTTCTGCCGTTTTGACGGCCGCTCTCAACGGGTCGGCGGTGCGCTGCGCCGCCTGAAGCAGATCGTTGGCCGAGGCAAAATCCTTGACGGCTTCATCAGCCTTCACCGTTGCGGCTGTTTGCGCGGAGTCTGCGGTTTTGAGTGCTCCCTGCAGGCGCGCAATCTTGTCCTTCATCATCTGGTCGGCTTCGACGCGCGTGGATGGCCGACGTTGTGGGTCGCGAGGCATGTCGGCGACGGCGCGTGCGAGCGCCGGCGAAATTCCGATGAGAAGCGGCAACTCTTGAAGCGCGTCCGTCGTTGAATCGACGGCCTTGTCGTTGACGGCCACGCGCGCCTGATTGGCCGCGCCCAGTTTCATTGCGGTTGCGTCGTCGAGCGGCAGCGGCTTGAAGAGTTTCGGGCTGTTGAAAACGATTGGCTCTGCATCGTCTGAGGTGACGACGACGCGATTGCCGATTTTGGTGAGGCCGTAGAGCTTTCGGGAAAAACTATACGGAAGACGAATGCAGCCGTGCGAGGCGCGGAAACCAGGAACCACACCGGCGTGCAGCGCTATGCCGGACCAGGTGATGCGCTCCATGTAGGGCATCTCAGCGCCGGAATAGATATTGCTTCGATGAGTGACGTTCTTTTCAAGGATCGAGAAGACTCCGGTGGGAGTTGAGAAGCCCGGCCGGCCGCTCGATATCCGTGATGACGTAATTTCGCCGTTAGCGTCGTAGACGCGTACCTTCTGCTTTCTGATGGAAACGACGATAATGAGCGGTGAATCGGGTCGCGACTGGGATTCAGCTTCAGCAGCAGGGGCGCGGACCGTTTTCTGCCTGGCGTCCGCAACCGGGGCTGCAGTGACCGCGAACGCGGCGGCGAAGGCTGCGACTGAAAGCAGCGTCCGCGATTTGATAGATTTGCCGAAACGACGCACGCGACCCACCCGACGCCGAACGAAACAACATTCACTGCATCTGTTGCGACCAAATCACGGTCACGATGACATCGGCAGTGCCCTATAGTCTGGTTACCAGACTGTCGAAGGCGCCTGCAATGGAGGCCGCGCCCGGAGGCGCATACGAGCATTAATCTGTTGCTCCAATTCAACGTTTCCGCGCGATCACGGCGTTTTTTGTGCATAGCCTGTGGTTAATTCCAGCAATGTGCTGGACTTTCGCAGCCATGCGCGCTGGCGGTGCAAGCCACGGTTTCGTAAGCTCCGTTCAGGCAGACACTTCGGGCGCCGAGCCGAAACGATTGGAGAACAATGTCGATCCACTTTCACCGCCGCCGGCAAATGGCGCCCGACATCACCGCCCGTAAAGGCGGTGAGCCGATCGTGGCGCTGACGTCCTATCATGCGCATACGGCTGCGATCGCCGACAATCATTGCGATTTCCTGCTCGTCGGCGATAGCCTGGGCATGGTGATGCACGGATATGAATCCACCGTCCCTGTGCCGCTCGAACTTATGATCATGCATGGCCGCGCGGTCGTGCGGGGATCGAAGCGTGCTCTCGTCGTCATCGACATGCCGTTCGGCACCTACGAGGAGAGCCCGTCGATCGCGTTTCGCAATGCCGCGAAGGTGATGAAGGAAACCGATTGCGGCGGCATCAAACTCGAAGGCGGCCGGCGCATGGCGGAAACGGTGCGCTATCTTGTCGATCGCGGCATTCCGGTCATGGCCCACATCGGACTTACGCCGCAGTCGGTCAACGTGATCGGCGGATTCAAAACACAGGGCCGCACGGTCGATCAATGGCACGCCATCGAAGAAGATGCGCGGCTCGTGTCGGAAGCGGGCGCCTTTGCTGTCGTGCTCGAGGCGATGACGGCGCCGCTCGCCGAACGCATCACGAAGGCCATTCCGATCCCGACTATCGGGATTGGCGCGTCGCCGGGCTGCGATGGCCAGATTCTGGTCATGGAAGACATGCTCGGCCTGTCGCCCAACGTGCCGAAATTCGTAAAGAAATTCGGCGCCATCGGAGCCGCGATCGACCGCGCCATTGGGTCTTATGCCGCTGAAGTCCGGGCCCGTACGTTTCCTGCCGCTGAACACACGTATTCGGTTAAGACCGAAGACACCGCGGCAGCGTCATCCCCGGCTCGGGCCACGAAAAAGCCGAAGACTCCGAGCACTTAGCGGGCTCAACGCCAGGAGACTGTTCGCCAAATCGATGGAATTGGCGAGCGGGGCTTGCTCCCGGCGCTTGCTTCGCTATCTATGCCCGCCAAGTGGGAGTGGCCGCTGGGTCCGGCCCACATCTGAATACGGGCGACTGCCCGAAGCTTAGGGACATACGATGGCCGACCATGACGACAGTCTGTTGCGCGAAGTAAAGGAAGAAATCCGCCGCGAGCAGATGGAGAAACTTTGGCAGCGCTATAACGGGCTCATCTTCGGAGCTGCGGCGCTCATCGTTTTTGCGGTCGGTGGCTACAAGTATCTCGAAACTCGCCGTATCGCAGCAGAACAGGCGGCTGGCGCGGAATTTGCGGCAGCCCAGAACCTGAGCGACGATAAAAAGAAGGCTGAAGCGGAGAAGGCTTTCGAGAAGATCGCCACCGACGGGCCTGCCGGTTACGCGGCGCTGGCCAAGTTGCATCTCGCCGGTGCTCAGGTGAAAGCTGGCAAAACGGCCGACGCCGTCGCCACCTACGAGTCGCTCGCAAAGGATTCGGGTGCCGACAATCTGTTGAAAAGCTTTGCACAGCTCCAGGCCGCATCGCTCAGACTGCCGGAAGCGGACTATGCTGAAATTCAGAATCGTCTGACACCTTTGGCGGGCGATGACGCTCCATTCAGCAAGAGCGCACGCGAACTGCTCGGCATCGCCGCTTACAAGGCCAAGAATTACGCTGACGCGCGCAAGTATCTCGAACCGCTGTTGATCGACCCGCATTCTACGGATGCGCTTCAGGATCGCATCAAGGTCGTCATGGCGGACATCGCTGCCGCCGAGGTTGCCGGCAAGCCTGCAACACCGGCAGCGGCCGTGCCGCAGACTTCGACGACGGGATCGGCGGCTCCGGGAAAGCCGGCTGAAACCGAGGCCAAGCCCGACGCCGCGGCCGGGCCGGACAAGAAGTAGTTACGGCGGGACGTAGGACGGGGAAGGAGAGAGCCGCTTGAGCAGAGGGGGAAACGACAAACGCCTGAGCGCGTTGCCGCTGCTGGCGGTCTGCGTCGCAGTTTCTCTGCTCGCAGGATGTGCCGGCGAGGGCCCAACGCTGCCGAAGATTTCCGAACTCAATCCGTTCAAGGAAAAACAACAACCGCTTCCCGGCCGCCGCATTCCGGTTATCGAGACGACGGAAAGCCTGTCCGATAATCTTGCCGACGCCAACAAGCCGATCGTGCTGCCGCCGTTACGCAATAACGATGCCTGGCCGCAGCCGGGCGGCGAGGCGAATAACGTCCCGGGAAATCTGGCGTTGGCTGGGCCCCTGCACCAAATGTGGAGCGCGAGCGTCGGCGAAGGCACATCCAAGACGGGTCGTGTGACGGCGAGCCCGATCGTCTTTGACGGACGCATCTATGCGCTCGACGCGGCTGCGGATCTTTCGGCGTTCTCGCTATCCGGCAGCAAAGTTTTCTCCATCTCGACGAAGCCCGAGGGCGAAGTCGGTCTAGGCGGATACGGAGGCGGTCTTGCGGCTGAGAACGGCCGCCTTTACGTCGCCAACGGCTATGGCGTCGTGGCGGCGCTCGATCCGCAATCCGGCAAGACGATATGGATGAAGAATCTCGATGTGCCCGTGCGCGCAGCGCCGACGGCCGCGGGTGACCGGCTCTATGTCATTACGATCGACGGCCGCTTCTTTTGTCTGAGCGGTGTCGACGGTTCGGAGGTCTGGTCCGCGCGCGGGTTGCCGCAGACCGCTAGCCTGATGACCTCGACGAGCCCGGCTGTCGACAACGACATCGTCGTGGTCCCTTATCCTTCGGGGGACATCGTCGCCTACAAGGTGGCGGACGGTTCGGCGGCCTGGACGGAGAACCTGTCGCGGACGCGGCAAACATCGCAGATCGCTTCGATGAGCGATGCGGCACGCCCGGCAATCGACAATGGCACCGTCTTCGCCGTCGGCCACGCCGGCCGCATGATCGCGTCGCAGGCTAAGTCCGGCGAGCGGCTATGGTCGTTAACCATTCCGAGTTCGCAGCCGCCGTGCGTTGCCGGCGACACGATTTATGTCGTTGATACCGGCGGGCGGCTGATGGCGCTCGCTCGCGCCAACGGCAAGACGCGGTGGATGACGCAGTTGCCGCAGTCGAAATCATGGGCCGGACCACTGCTCGCCGGCGGTTCGCTCTGGCTCGTATCCAGCAAAGGCGAGGTTGTCGGCGTCGACGCTACAACCGGTAAGCTCGGAAACCAGGTCAACGTTGGCGAGCCGATCTTCATTCCGCCGATCGTGGCGCAGGGTCACATGTTCGTATTGACCGATTCTGCGAAACTCATCGCCCTCAACTAGGAATTGAGATAGAGACGGCGTGCGCACTCGCCGGCGAGGCCCGATGCGGGCGCCGCCAATTCTCGCTTTCCTCAATCTTTCGACGGCCAATCCTTGACGTTGCCAATTCCCAATCCCGTGGTCGCCATCGTCGGCCGTCCGAATGTCGGTAAGTCGACGCTGTTCAATCGCCTGACCGGCACGCGAGCGGCGCTCGTCTCCGATTTGCCCGGCTTGACGCGCGACCGGCGCGACGGAACGGCGGACCTCTTCGGCACCGATATTCGCCTCATCGATACGGCGGGTCTCGAAGAAGCGCGGCAGGGCTCGATTGCCGACCGCATGCGCAAGCAGACCGAACAGGCAATCGCGGCGGCCGATCTCGTGCTTTTCGTCATCGACGCTCGCGCCGGCGTGACCGCCGCGGACAGCGCTTTCGCGCGGATCGCACGGCATTCGGGAAAGCCGGTCGTCCTCGTCGCGAACAAGGCCGAAGGCCGCCAGGGTATCGACGGCGTGCTCGATGCATTTTCTTTAGGGCTCGGCGCACCGATCGCGATATCGGCGGAGCACGGGGAAGGCATCGGCGATCTGGCGTCCGATATCATGGCGGCGCTCGGCCTGAAAATTCCTGCGCCGTCCCGGAAGCGCAGCTCTCGCGATACCCCGTTGGACGAGCCGCAAGCGTTGCCCCCGGAACGGGTGAAGCCGATACGCGTCGCCATTGTCGGCCGGCCGAACGCAGGCAAGTCGACGCTCGTCAACGCGCTGCTCGGCGAAGATCGAATGATCACCGGTCCGGAGCCGGGTCTGACGCGCGACAGCGTTTCGAGCGCTCTCGACTACAAAGGTCAGCCGATCCTGCTGTTCGACACGGCCGGGCTCAGGCGCAAGGCGAAGATCACGGAAACCGCAGAGAAGCTCTCGGCAAGCGATGCCGTGCGCGCCATCCGCTTCGCCGAGGTTGTCGTATTGCTTATCGACGCCGAGCGTCCCTTCGAGCATCAGGATTTGACGATCGGACACAGGATCGCGGAAGAAGGCCGCGCTTTCGTGATTGCCGTCAACAAATGGGATCTCGTCGCCGAGAAGCAAAAGACGCTGCGTGACCTGAAGAAAACGGTGGCCGAAAGTCTGGCGCAGGTGCCGAACGTGCCGCTCGTTGCGATCTCGGCGCGCTCGGAAAGCGGGCTCGATCAATTGATGCCGGCGATCATAAAGGCGCACGCGACCTGGAACCGGCGCGTTTCGACGCCGCAACTCAATCGTTGGCTCGAAGAGGCGCTGAGCCGCCACTCCCCACCGGCGGCCTCGGGCAGACGCATCAAGATTCGCTACATCACGCAACCGTCGACGCGTCCGCCGACGTTTGTCGCGTTCTGTCAGCGCGCTGACGCGCTGCCGCAGTCCTATGTGAAGTATTTGACGAACTCGCTGCGCGAAGCATTCGATCTGCCGGGCGTTCCGATTCGCTTCAGCCTTAGAAAGGGCGAGAATCCGTTCGCCAAGAAGTAGGCGGGCAGGGCGTTAATGCATCGCTGACGACGGATTGTTCGACGTGCGGCCGGCCGAAGGCTGGTGCTGCCGATGTCGAAAGATTAAATCTCCGATTCGTGTTTTCGATGACTTGGGACACGACAGGAAATTTGAGGGACGACCAATGAGAAAATTTGAAACAGCGCTGTTGTCTGCTGCCCTAGTGGCCGGATTTGCGCTTCTCGCCGGCACGCCGGCCAATGCCTACTCGGCGAAAGTGAGAAAGGCGTGTGCTGGGGATTACCAGAACTTCTGCTCGCAGTACGCACCGGAAAGTACCGAGCTGCGCCGCTGCTTCGAGAGCAACAGAAAAGGTCTTACGCACATATGCGTCTCGGCTCTCGTGGATGCCGGTGAAGTTCCGGCCAGGTATTTGAAGAGGAAATAAGCGACAGAAAGCGCAGTGGGCGGGAGCAACGGTGGCGAAAAGACTTAGGCCACCAATGCTCACCGCCCACACGGGGCGTCAGCCACAAGAACCAGCGCCGCTCCGGACAGAGTTAAATGGGCGATGTGGCGCAAGCTTCAAGGCCTCCGTTG
>DATBRP010000114.1:0-1544 GCA_036560245.1 Hyphomicrobium sp. | reverse complement strand
GCCTACTGCCAGCCCTGCCTGTCGCCGGTGTGGGACACTGCGCTTGTCGCTCATGCGCTGACGGAGGCCGGGGGAGAACAGGCGGAGGCGAGTGCCGATCGTGCTCTGGCTTGGCTCAAGCCGCTCCAAGTTCTGAATACCGTGGGTGATTGGGCCGCAACTCGGCCAGGGATTCGTCCCGGCGGTTGGGCGTTTCAGTATGCGAATCCACATTATCCCGATACTGACGATACGGCGGTCGTCGTCATGGCAATGGACCGGGCGATCGCGCGGCTTCGCGTCGGCGTCGACACCTATCACGAGGCCATCGCGCGTGGGCGCGAGTGGGTCGTCGGCATGCAGAGCAAGAATGGCGGCTGGGGTGCGTTCGACGCGGACAACACCTACGAATATCTAAATCAGATTCCATTTTCCGATCACGGTGCGCTGCTCGATCCGCCGACAGCGGACGTTTCGGCGCGATGCGTTTCGATGCTGGCGCAGCTTGGCGAGCGGCGCGGCGATAGCGTAGCGCTCGATAAGGCGCTCGCCTATCTCGAGCGCACGCAGGAGAAGGACGGAAGCTGGTACGGCCGCTGGGGGATGAACTACATTTACGGAACGTGGTCCGTACTTTGCGCGCTGAATGCCGCCGGGATCGATCCGGCTTCGGCGACAATGCGCAAATCGGTCGATTGGCTACTTTCGATCCAGAACGCCGATGGTGGTTGGGGCGAGGGCGGCGAAAGCTATCAGCTGGATTATAAGGGTTATGAACCGGCGCCGAGCACGGCGTCGCAAACGGCTTGGGCGCTGATGGGCCTGATGGCCGCCGAAGAAGTCGATCATCCCGCCGTCAAGAAGGGCATTGCCTACCTCGCGTCGACGCAGGGCGGTGACGGCTTCTGGGGTGAAGAACGCTTTACCGCGACCGGCTTTCCGCGCGTTTTCTACCTTCGCTATCACGGTTATGCGAAGTTCTTTCCAATGTGGGCGCTGGCGCGCTACCGGAACCTGAAAGCGGGCAATACCAAATCCGTTCTCGTCGGGATGTGATGACGTGCAGGTTCGGGGTTTCGTGATCGCTGCGTCTGGGCTCAAAGCGGAAGCGCGCATCGCGGAGAGATCGGCGGGCGTCAGAGCGGTCGCAGGTGGCGGTGACGAGACGCGGCTCGCGGCCCTGATCGAGCAGGCGATCGCGGATGGCGCTCGCGGGATTATCAGCTTCGGAATTGCGGGTGGTCTGCAGCCGGGGCTAGTTTCCGGCACGTGCATCGTTGGCACGTCCGCCGTGGTCGATGGACGGGCGTATCCAACAGACAAGGCGTGGTCTCAACGGATCGCCGCGCTGCTGCCTGACGCCGAGCGTGGGCCGATTGCCGGATCGCGAATGCCGGCCGCTTCGTCGGATGCAAAGAAAGCGTTGCACGACGCGACGGGCGCCATCGCCGTCGATATGGAAAGTCAGGTCGTGGCGCGCATCGCCAACGCACGCAGATTGCCGTTTGCAATTTTGCGTGTGGTCGCGGATGGGGCCGATCAACGACTGCCGCCAGCTGCTCTGC
>DATBRP010000113.1:0-8036 GCA_036560245.1 Hyphomicrobium sp. | reverse complement strand
GAGGACGGCGGCGTCGTTGACGGCGAAGCGGTCGACATTGCCGACGAAGCCGACGACGTGGCCGATCGAAGCTCCGCCATGATAACGCCGCCGCCACGCAATCTCCGTTCCGATACCGGGAAGGCTTGGGGCGAAGAGATTAAGCTTGGCGATGTGATCGAAGTCGAGGTCCGTCGCGATCACCGTCGGCACGTTGCGGCTTTGCTTCCTCGTGCGGCGGATAATTTCCGCGATGTCCATATCCGTCAGCGGCAAAATCCGCTGCAGGCGAGAGAGCACGCCGCGAATGTTCTTGACCAGCGCCGGTGTGACGGTGGCACGAAACATCTCTTCATTGTCGGCGAGCGGGCGACCCGCGCCATCGAGAATACGGCCGCGTCTCGGCGCGAGAATCTGCAAATTGATGCGATTTTCTTCGGCCAACGGCGCGTAGTGGCCTCGTTCGAGCACCTGCAGATCGAAGAGCCTCCATCCGATCAGCGAAAACCCGACGGCCTGCGCCGCCGCGAGCAACAGGCTGCGGCGGGTGAATTGCCGTTCGCCGGAATCGACGATGTCGTCATGATCCGCCATCGATCAGGTTCCTCGCGTCAGGCGGATGTTTCGGCGAGAGTCCACCGCGCCATCGAGAAACCGCAGCAGCGGCAGCACGATCAGCAGCGCGCAAAGGCTAGCGAGCACCGCGCCGGTCGCGTAGGGCACCCAGTCCAGCAACTCGAAGAAATAGAGTGAGGCCGCGGCCCATGCGACGACGGTCACCAAGAGAATGGCGAACCCAAGGAGCGCCAATCGGCCAAGCGTGCCAGTGACAGGAAGCCGCGAACTCAGCGTCGCCGTCAGATGCACGAGAAGATAGATCAGCGCCCAATAGCCAAGCGGTCCGTGCGTCAGGATATCGAGTGTCAACCCCGCGAGAAATACGGCCCACTCCGGCAGCCATGCGTCATGACGAAGCGTCCAATAGTGAATGGCGACGACAGGCAGCAGCGGCAGGAAAAAGCGGTCGGCCGCCGGAATGCCGAGCGGCAGCGCCGCGATCAGCGTCAACACGGCAACGGACCCGATCGGGGCTACGAATTTGCTCCAATTCATCGCGCCGGCCTCGCCAGAGGAGAATTATTGGGCGATGCGTCCTTGCGCGCGTGCCCCCGAGATGTGTCCGCTGCCACGTCTTCCGCCAAGGCGCGGGAGGGATCGTCGAAGAACAGCACGCTGACGTAGTCGAGCCGGTCGAGACGGGCACGCAGCGCCACACGGGGTTGATTGAGATCGCCCGTCACCGCTCCAATTCTCAAACCCGGCGGAAAGAGGCCGCCCGTGCCGGACGTCGCAACGTCATCGCCCGCGGCGATCTTGGCGCCGTCCGGCAAATAGAGGAGTCTGGGACTGGGCCCGTTGTCGCCGGCGAGGATGGCGCGAATAGCTTTCGGGCCGATGGTCACCGGAATCCGGCTATTGAGATCGCTTGCAAGGAGCACGCGCGACGAATTCGGGCCGACGTCGACGATGCGGCCGACGAGGCCGTCGGCGTTGATGACCGGATAGCCCGCCTTGACGTTCTGGTTGCCGCCGGAATCGATCATTGCGCTCCGGGCGAAAGCCCCGCTCGAATCCGCGATGACCCGGCTGGTCACGAATTCCAGCCGCTGCTCGGCGACGACTTTCGCCAGGGCTTCGAGATCGGCGAGTTTGACTTCGAGCCGCTTCGCCCGCCATTCCCAGCCGCTGAGCTTACGGTTCTCGGTTTTGAGACGCTGCAGCTCGGCGGTCATATCCAATTGCGAGGAAATCGTGCGGCCGATTTCGCGGAACGGCTCAATCGGAACCGTTGCTGCCTGGAGCAACGGCGCAAACGCGGAGGCAACGCGCCAGCGCATTTCGGTCAACGCGCTGTGATGCAGCCGGCTCAGGATCATCAATGCAAGGGAAGCGAAAATGAGGAGCAACAGGACAGGGCGCACACGACGGCGCGGTTCGGCGCGTCCGCCGCGTCGAAGAAAGAGGTCGTCGTCGTTCAGCCGCACCATTCTGGTCGTCCGCTGCTCCGCATCTGAGTATGACCGCCGATAGGTCAGGGCTTGATCAACAAATGCTCGCGCTCCTTGAGCGTATTCAGGAGCGCTGCCGAGCCTGCGATCACGCACTGCTCCGGCTTCTCGGGGAGATGACACTTTACGCCGATGCGGCGCTCGAGTTCCTGATCGAGCTTGGCGAGCTTGGCGCCGCCGCCCGAAAGATAGATGCCGCGTTCGCAGATATCGGTCGAGATTTCGGCCGGCAGATCTTCGATCGCGTGCTGGATGAATTCGGCAATCTGCTCGATCGGCGCTTCCAGCGCTTCAGCAATGTGATGGGGTGCGAGCGTTACAGTCTTCGGCTTGCCCTCGCGGATTTCGCGGCCGCGAATGTAGATTTCGGCGGTTTCGCCGTTGATGACGCGCGACGCCGAGCCCGCTTCGATCTTAATGCGCTCGGCGTTGCTTTCGCCAATCAGAAGCTGATGATTGCGCCGGACATAACGCACGATGGCTTCATCCATCGCGTTGCCGCCGCAGCGCACGGATCGCGCCTGCACGACGCCGCCGAGAGAAAGGACCGCCACGTCGGTCGTGCCACCGCCGATGTCAACGACCATCGAGCCTTTCGGCTCGTCGATGGGCAGTCCGGCGCCGATTGCTGCCGCGACCGGCTCCTCGACGAGATAGACGCGACGCGCACCGGCCGAGAGCGCCGTCTCGTAGACGGCGCGGCGTTCGACAGGCGTCGCGCCGGCCGGGACACAGATGAGAATACTCGGACGGATGAATTCGATGAGCGACTTGGTGCGCCCGATAAATTGGCGCAGCATTTCTTCGGTCGCGACGAAATCGGCGATGACGCCGTCGCGCAGCGGACGGATCGTCTCGATGCTCTCGGGCGTCCGCCCGACCATCTGCTTCGCCTTTTCTCCGACCGCCAGGACATCGCGAATGCCGCCACGCGAGCGAATGGCGACCACGGATGGTTCGTCGATGATGATGCCCCGGCCGGCGACATAAACGAGCGTGTTGGCCGTGCCGAGATCGATGGCGATATTGTCGGAAAGCACTTTGCTGACGCCCAGCCCAAACATGATGCGTGATCCGACCTGCATCTCATCGCTCCAGCTTATGATCGGAGCGGGGCTAATCAAAAACGTTGGCCTGTCCAAAGCAAGGCGCAGACCGCTATGGTGCGCCCACTCGAAGCACGAGGACCATGTCCGATGCCTCGAAAAATCGCTGCCAGCCGCAGGATAGCGCGCCTCATTCGGGGAGCGCTACCCTGCCTTTAGTGACGCAGTAAATCGAAGGATCGCCCGCTACACCGCCTGCTGCGCCTGTGCGGTCTTCTGCCGCTTAACGATGAGCTTGCTCAAGGCCGCGACGTAGGCGCGCGCCGAGGCGACGAGCGTGTCGGGGTCGGCGGAACGCCCCGTGACGATGCGCCCCTCCTCCTCGAGCCGAACCGAGACCTCCGCCTGGGCGTCGGTGCCCTCGGTCACGGCATGCACCTGATAGAGATCGAGGCGCGCGGTGTGCGGCAGGAGCTGCTTGATGGCGTTGAAGGTTGCATCGACAGGTCCATTACCGACGCTCTGCACCGTTTTCGTCTGGCCCTCGATGTCGAGCGTCAGCGTCGCCGATTGCGGGCCCATCGTGCCCGCGATGACGGTGAGCGCGGCGACCTTGATGCGGTCGTTCATGTGCGCGACGCCATCATCGACGAGGGCTTCGATATCCTCGTCGTAGACGTGCTTCTTTTTATCGGCGAGCGCCTTGAAGCGATTGAAGGCGTCCTCCATGGCGTTGTCGCCGAGATTGTAGCCGAGCTCCTTCAGCTTCGACTTGAAGGCGGCGCGACCGGAGTGCTTGCCCATCACCAGCGAAGATTTGCCGACGCCCACGGACTCCGGCGTCATGATCTCGTAGGTCTCGACATTTTTCAGCACGCCGTCCTGATGGATGCCGCTTTCGTGCGCGAAGGCGTTCCGACCGACGATGGCCTTGTTGTACTGCACGGGAAAGTTCGTCACGGCTGAGACGAGCTTCGACGCACGCGACAGCATTTCAGTTTTAATGCCGGTAAAGTGCGGCAGCAGATCGTGGCGCGTGCGGACTGCCATGACGATTTCTTCGAGTGCGGCGTTGCCCGCACGTTCGCCAAGGCCGTTGATCGTGCATTCGATCTGGCGCGCTCCAGCCCGGACACCGGCGAGCGAATTCGCGACCGCCAGACCGAGATCGTCGTGGCAGTGGGTCGAGATGACGACCTTGTCCATGCCGGGCACGCGCGTCTTCAGCATCGTGATGAGGTCGAAATATTCCTCCGGCAGCGCGTAGCCGACGGTATCGGGAATATTGATCGTCGTGGCGCCGGCCTTGATCGCCGCTTCGCAGACGCGGCAGAGATAATCGTGCTCGGTGCGCGTCGCATCCATTGCGCTCCACTCGACGTCGTCGGTGTAGCCGCGCGCGCGTGTGACCGACGCGATGACGCGCTCATGCACCTGTTCCTGCGTCATCTGCAGTTGATGCTGGCGGTGCAATGGCGACGTGCCGATGAAGGTATGGATACGGCTGCGTCTGGCGTGCTTGATGGCTTCGCCGGCACGATCGATATCGCCGAAATTCGCCCGGGCGAGGCCGCAGATGACCGACTGTTTGGCGAGCTTGGAAATCTCCGTCACCGCCTCGAAGTCGCCTTCGGAGGCGATCGGAAAACCGGCCTCGATGATGTCGACGCCCATGTCGTCGAGGAGTTCGGCGACCTGCAGCTTTTCCTCGAAGGTCATCGTCGCGCCGGGGCATTGCTCGCCGTCGCGCAGCGTCGTGTCGAAAATGACGATTTTGTCTTCGTCGCGCTTCGGCGTTGCCGGCGCACTGTCGGTTGGGGACGTCATGGGTCTTAATCCTTTGCCGGGCGACCGGCCTAGCCGGGGTCGCCGCTTATCGCTCTACGCTCATTTCGGAAGCCGTCCAATCCCCTGGGCACGAACCCGGCGAACGGCCGGGCGTCATGCGGCCCAGGGGCCGATAAGGAGCAGCGAAAGGCGGAGCAGAGGCGCGGCAATACGACCTTCCGCGCCGGCCGAAGCAGACGGGGCAAAAGCGGCGATGTCGATCAGGCGCGCCATGATGGGCTCGAGAACCATAGAAATTCAGCACCGGCTCGGGGCCGGTCGGTGTGGAATAGCCGAAGTCGCCCCGAAAAATCAAGATGGGGGCGGCCAAAGTTACTTTCTCGCGCTTGCTAGATCTTTAACATTCCCTCGGCGACGCGGACCGCGTGGCCGCCGATGCGGGCGTTTTCGAGCTTGCCGCGTGCCACCGTCATCGTCAGCGTGATGGCGCTCGGACGGCCCATTTCGATGCCTTGCTCGATGGCGCGTTTGTGGGTGCCGTCGGGCAGATCATCGAACTCGTTGATGACGTAAGCGAAGCTTGCCGCTGCGGAACCCGTGGCGGGATCTTCCGGCACTCCGAGATCGGGTGCGAACATCCGCGCGTGGAACGCCGACTGAACGCGCACCGACTGGCGCGTATAGAGATAGACGCCTTGAACGCCGCGATCGGTGAATGCCCGTGCCCAATGGCGCGGCGCGACTTTCACCTTGGCCATCGCTTCGAGGTTGGTGACCGGCATGAACGCGAATGTGTTCGATGCCTTGAGCAGTGCGGGCTTGTGATTTTCAAAGCCGATCTCGGTCGGAATCAGACCGACGGCTGCGGAGATTTCCTCCGGCTCGGAGAGAGCCTCGGGGGCGCTCGTCACCTTGGGCGCGTCGAATTCGCCGAAGGTTGCGCCGCCGCTCCGCATGCGGACGCCGACGCGGACGCTGCCGACCTCTTCTTCAAGTGCAATGATGGCGTCGCTCTCGCCGTTGACGAGCGATGTCCGAAGCTCGGCAAGCAGGACGGCCGCGCCAATCGTCGGGTGTCCGGCGAAGGCAAGCTCACGGCTCGGCGTGAAGATGCGAATGCGCGCCGTATGACCTGGGCTGGTTGGTGTCAGCACGAACACCGTTTCCGAAAGATTGAACTCGCGGGCGATCGTCTGCATTTCGGCGCTCGACAACCGGTCGGCATCGAGCACGACCGCGAGCGGGTTGCCGCCGAAGGGCCGTTCGGTGAAAACGTCAAGGACGTGATAGGTAAGCGCCATTGCGCACTCGTCTCCCCGCTGCTGCGCCGAAATCCGCAAGGACGCGCACAAAGCGGGCGGCACCAAGGGCAAGGCTCATTCAGTGTTAAGCACTATTCGACCACCCGATGCTATTCAAGCGCCGGGAAAGATCGCTTCTAAAAGCGCCTGCATATAGCGCGGCATTGCCAGGTTTTCGACATCGCGAAGTGCTGCGACCGGAATGACGGCATCGAGTTCGGAATCGGATGACGCGGCGATATGCTTCTCGGCCCGGCGCATGAATTCCGCCGTCGACATCGCCGCGCGAAAGGGAACGGCGATCGCGAGTTGCGGTCCCGAGCGCACCAGATAGAAGCCTTCGTCTTTTATAAATGCATCGCTATCGATGCCTGTTTCCTCGGTAGCCTCACGCAGCGCTGCTTGCGCGATATGGATGAAACCATCGGCGTCGACATCCTGCGCGTCGATGAAGCCCGCAGGCGAATATGCGAGGCCGGAATTGACGTTGCCCGGCCTTTGCCGGCCGAGCATGACGTGCCCTTCCGAAGTTCGAATAAGCGCCGAGCCAAATCCGTCGCGCACACCGGTTTCCGGAAAACCTTGTTCGCGCCAATGGAGATAGCTTTTGAAATCCGTCCGCAGCAGCGAAGCGTCGAGCGTGCCGTCGTCGACGCGCGCATTGTCGACGAGATGTACGACACCGTTGAAATAACGCGGATTGGATTGCTGCTTTTGCGCCCAGCGCGCCGCGATCGCCGCTTCGCTTTCCTGCGCGAAGGCCCATGCGCGGTTGCCGACTTTCAACACGCAGGCAGAAAGTTTCATTACGCCGTCAGCGGACGGGAACCATCTCGGTTCGGCAGGGTTCTTCCTGATCATGCGGGGGACTCTGTCACAATAAAGTCTCGATCTGACTAGAACCCGCGCGCGTGAATTCGGTGCGCGAGCAAATGCTCCAAGCGCTTATATGACGGGAGATTTTTACGGATGCTTCGCTCACACAAAATCGCTTTGGCCTTTTAATTTGCGGATTTCGGTCATGACGTGGACACGATTCCAACCGCATATCTGCTTCACGACAGCGTCGCTGGGGGGCGACAGTCAAGATCTCCCAGCACCTCATCGCCGGTTTCAACTCCTGGTGTTGCATCAGGGTCCGCTGCGGCGAGGTGTGTGATGGATCACCTGCCTCCCGATGGAAAGCCATCGGGCTCGCGTAGCTTCAAGCTGCGTTAGAGCCCCGCCATATCCGAGGAAGCCGCGCGAGCGGCAGAATTCGGAAACGGGCGGCAGAGGTCCCCGCTCCTCTGCCGCCCGCGTTAGTCCCGGCCGAGCGTCCTGAATATCGGACGGGGGCTGGATATGACGTGGACCGCCCGCGCTGCCGCACGTAAACCCTCCCCAAGAGAGCGGTAGTGCGGGTGGGTTCACGGCTTATGCTTCGGACGCTGAGCGGTTTGCCATCATCAGCCGGAAAATAGACTCAGGCGTTTCCCGCGCCGATATCGCGTCGTCCGTATTCAGGTTCCGGGCAGCAGTTAGAATGTCCACGCTGCGGAGAGCGCGATAGCGACGGCGTAGATCGCGAACAGAATCGCCGCCCATTTCCTATCTTCCCGCGCCACTTCTCTGACTTCCCGCCCATCTTCGCCGGTCCAACTGGTGGCCACCACGCGCGCGAGCGCCGCGATAATGAAGGCGTAAGACGCGAGATAGATCTTATCGATCAACATCAGATAGCCGACTTCGGGAAGCGCGGAAGACCCCGTCAATTGCAGAGCGACGAGCGTCAGCAGCGCCGTGATGCCGAGCCCGATGCGGCCATCAACCCGTGACGGCATGATGAAAAAGATCAACGACGCGCAGATCAC
>DATBRP010000112.1:0-3350 GCA_036560245.1 Hyphomicrobium sp. | reverse complement strand
TACTGGCGATCGGCGAACTTCCAGCCGTAGTAGCGGACGATCTGCTCTTTAGCCCAGTCGATATGATAGTGGACGACGAATTCGGCCATCAGAAGGGTGAGCGCGAGGGCCACCCCGCCCGTCGGAAAGAGCAGGAAAACGGGGGCCGTCAGCAGGATATGGGTTAGCGCGTGGAGCAAGCCGCCCGGTGCCCCGTAAATGCCTTTCTGTCGATGGATCGTCGGCGTCTGCAGGAAGAAGTCGGCCGCGGCATGCTTCAAGAGCAGGTACGTAATTGCTGCTAACGTCATATGTACGGGAGACATGGGCATCCACCGCTATGGACTGGACCGCTCGGAGCATAATATGCTCAATTTAATCAAAAGATGGCGTTCGCCCTTCAAAAAACCGTCGCTAGTGCAAACTGGCCGCGTGCGCTGTCACCTATGGAACAGGTGAGTTCTTTCAGGTCGTATTTTCTGACCAGGCCAGCGTGTTGAGGTGGGCGATAGTCGAATGTCGTGGTTGCACGCGTCCACCTATTGTCCGTTAGCAGGAGAGGGAACGTGTCGCGGGCTTTGTTTTCGGGCAGACGCACATTGTGGGTGCCGCTGGAGGTTGCGTGGACGCGGCCTACGGGCGTGGTGAGGCACTGCTGTGCCTCGATGGTCATGGCGCTTGATTTTCAATGTAATCAGCATGCCGATCCTTTCGAGTGCGCGGATTCACTTATCGTCTACAACGAAGTCATGGATGAGTACGGGCTCATCATTCACGACGGGACCGCATCCTACGTCCTGATCGATCGCTGTCCTTGGTGCGGTACGTCGCTGCCGGAAAGCGCGCGCGACAGGTGGTTCGATGCTGTCGATGCGCTTGACCTCGCGGACGGGATACCGCCCCCGAAGGTCTTCTTAACGGGAGCATGGCGTCGACGGGCTTGATGCCGCCTACGGCGTATCCGGCGCGGCGCAGCAGTCGTCATAGATGTGCTCGCCGTTCTGGGCGTCGCGGAGATGCGTGCGGCCGTTGCCGTCGGGACGCGTGTAATTTTCGAGGGGAACTTTGCCGTACGCGCCGGGCAAATCCAGAACGTAGGTTGGGAGCGCCAGCCCCGAGAGGCGTTTGCGCAGTTCGGTCATCAGCGCCTGGCCCTCCGCAATCGTCGTGCGGAAGTGCGCCGTTCCCGGCGCTAAGTCGCCATGATGCAGATAATAGGGTTTGACGCGGAGTTCGACGAGCGCGCGCATGAGCGCCTCGAGCGTACCGGCATCGTCGTTGACGCCACGCAGCAGAACGGTCTGGCTGACGAGCGGAATCCCGGCATCGACGAGTCTGGCGATTGCGACGCGCGCGTCGGCGGTCAGTTCGCGCGCGTGGTTCGTGTGCAGTCCGACGAAAACGGTTTTGCTTGTCGCCCGGAGCGCGTCGATCAGTTCGTCCGAGACGCGTGTTGGGTCGACAACGGGTACACGCGTGTGCCAGCGCAAGATTTTGACGTGCGGAATGGCCGACAGCGCTTCCGTCACGTCGCGGATACGGCGCGGCGACAGAACGAAGGGATCGCCGCCGGTCAAAATCACTTCCCAGATCGCAGGCGTCGTGCGGATATAGTCCAAAGCGGCGGCGAGGTCGTCCGCCGACAGCGCTTCGCCGTTCTCCGGCCCGACCATCTCGCGACGAAAACAAAAACGGCAATAAACCGGGCACACGCTCGCAATCTTCAAGAGCACACGATCGGGATAGCGATGGACGATGCCGGGCGCCGGACTCTTGATGCGGTCGCCGATCGGATCGGCGCGTTCGGCGGGATGCGTTTCGAGTTCCCGGGCGCTGGGCACGAACTGCCGGGCGATCGGGTCGCTCGGATTGCTTTGGTCGATAAGGCCAGCGATGTCGGGCGTTATGGCAATGGCGTAGCGGGCGGCGACTTCCCGCAGCTCGGTTCGTGCGGACTGTGGGATCAGTTTCGCAGAAATCAGATCATCGACCGAGGTCAGCTTTCGCGCGGCTTGCGTCATGTGGGCTATGTGGCGCTATCTGCGAGCGGCGTCCAGATGACTTGATCGATCCGCTCGGCGCCGGTCGCCAGCATCACGAGCCGGTCGAAGCCGAGCGCGCAGCCCGAGGCGGCCGGCATCAGGCTGAGTGCCGAAAGAAAGTCCTCATCGACCGGATAGCGCTCGCCGTAGATACGCTGCTTGTCGGCCATTGCCGCGCCGAAACGACGGCGCTGCTCGCCGGGGTCCGTCAGTTCTCCGAAGCCGTTGGCGAGTTCGACGCCGCAGGCATAAAGCTCGAAGCGTTCAGCGACGGCTGGGTCGCGCGGCGAGGGGCGTGCGAGTGCGGCTTCGTGGGTCGGGTATTCATAAAGCACCGTGGGGTTTGGCGATCCGAGATTTGGCTCGATCTTCTCGACCAGGACGCGGCTGAAGATATCGGCCCAAGTATCATCGTCGCCGATGCGGATACCGGCGTCGGTCGCCAGCTTGGCGAGGCGGTCGCGATCGACGCCATCGGTCGACGTCATCTCGGGCAGCCGTATCTGCGCCAATTGCTCAAATGCCTGATTAAGAGTCAGCTGCTGATACTCGCCGGTCGGATCGCAGGATTTGCCGCGATAGCTCCACGACAGATGCCCGCTGCTCTCGCTCGCAATTTTCAGGATCGTGGCGCAGTCACTCCAAAGCGTCTGGTAGCTTTCGCCCGCCCGATACCATTCGAGCATCGTGAATTCCGGTGCGTGCAGAGCGCCACGTTCACGATTACGAAAAGCGTGCGCGAAGGTGAAGATTTTCGGTTCTCCGGCCGCCAGCAGCTTCTTCATGGCGAATTCGGGCGATGTATGAAGATAAAGATCGCGCCGTGACAGGTCCGTCCCGATAAGCTCCGTGCGGAATGCGTGCAGATGCGTCTCGTTACCGGGCGAGACCTGCAGACAACCGCTCTCGACCTCCACGAACCCTTGCGACTGAAACCAAGCCCTTATCGCCGCCTTGATGCGGCCGCGTGCGAGCAGAAAGGACCTGCGGTCGGCGTGCCGATGGGGGTTCCACCAAGGAGAGGGTTGCGACATGGCTGATAATCGGGCTTTGCGGTGCGGTTGCCGCACTTGGCGGCACGAAGGTAAGCAGGTATGAGACGCGACTGATTCCCTGAGGACCGCCGCCGGCCAGTCGCCCATCGGGCGGGCTCGGCACTTGGATTTGAGAACGGAGACTTTAAGTGGTGAAGGTTATTGCAAGCTCGGTTCGCAAAGGCAATGTGCTCGATCTGGAGGGCCGCCTCGCCGTCGTGATGAGCGCGGAGAACATTCACCCTGGAAAGGGTACGCCCGTCACGCACCTTGAGCTGCGGCGCATCGCCGACGG
>DATBRP010000111.1:0-4282 GCA_036560245.1 Hyphomicrobium sp. | reverse complement strand
AGCGTCCAGGTCAAATACGCCGACGAATGCTTCGCGCTGACCGCGTCCTACATCGAGTCCAACTACGAAGATCAAACCATCCAGGCCGATCGCACCTTCATGGTTCGCCTTGAGTTCAAGCACCTTGGCGACTTCCAGTCGAAGACCGACGTGACCGACTTTAACCTTGGCGGCGACCAGCGCACCAACTAGGGCCATCGTCTGATAGGCCGTGCGCAGCCGGTATGGGCCGGATTTTGGCCACTCTTGGTGTGGATAAGGCCCAATTGCCGGACGCGCCTGCTGTATTCTGACGCCTGCGCGATTCGACCTGTGGACGCTGTAAGGATGCCGTTCGTTCGGAATACTCCATCTTTGATTTTCTGGTTTGCCCGCCTATGCGCCGCGACCGGCTTCGTCGTGGCAATTTGGGCTCTGCCCGCCGCCGCGCAAAGCGGCACCGTGGCCGTTACGGGCGACGGAACCGGCACCCTGCTGAACCCTCCCGTCACCGGCGGTAAAACAACGGACGCGAAGTCCGTTGGGAAAAAAGGCAAGAAGAAATCGGCGCCGGCAGCGCACGACACCGAAACCGCCAGCCGCGAGCTTTCCAACGAACCGATGAGCGGCGAACATGCTATCGTGGCGCTCGTCAACGACGAGCCGGTCACCGGATTCGAAGTTGATCGCCGGGCCATGATGCTGAGCGGCAGCACCGTGCAAGCGGCGGCGAAGGCGAACTTCGAGGCTATCGTCAAGAATCCGAAGACCTCGCAGCGCCTGAAAGCCATCCTCAACGAGACGGTGCAGGCCAACCAGGGGAAGTCACGCGAAGCAATCATCGCCATTTTCGAGAAGCGGAAAAAAGAATTCGGCATGGGCCTGCAGCGCCAAGCCTTCGAAAGCGCCCGCAAGTCGGCGTTGCCCGCGATGCACAAGCAGGCGCTCGAAGAGCTGATCGACGAAAAGCTGAAGCTGCAGGAGGCGAAGGCGAAGAACGTCACCGTCGACGACGCCGAGGTCACGCGCGTTCTCACCGGCATCGCTCAGCGCAACAAGATGACGATGGCGGAGTTCACGAAACAGGTCGGCGGCAGTATCGATCCGATGAAAACCCGAATTCGCGCCGCCCTCTCCTGGAATGAAGTCGTCAGACGCCGCTTTGGACCTTTGATCAACATCAACACCAGGGACGTCGACAAGCTGGTGGCAAGTTCGACTGGGGTAAGTCAGGACGACGTTGAGTTGCAGATCCAGCGCGTGAGCATTACTCTACCGAAGAAAATGGAAGAGCACGGCATCGCCCAGCGCTTGCAGGAAGCGGAAAAGATCAGGTCGAGATTTTCCGACTGCAAATCGACCGCCGCGGCCGCGACCGGAATTCCGGGCGCAAAGTTTGAACAGCTCGGAAAACGTAAGTCATCCACCATACCGGAGCCGACCCGCACCTTGTTGCTCAACGCCAGCAACGGCGAAATGCTTCCCCCCAGCGTCGGCGACGGCGCCGTGCAGCTTTATGTCGTTTGCGGTCGCGACAGCACGACGACGCCCGAAGACAAGCGCAACCAGGCCGAGGGCGAGTTGAAACAGAAAGAGTTCGAGGTCATGGCCAAGCGCTACCTCAAGGATCTCCGCGAAGACGCCCATATCGAGTACCGTTGAACATGCCCGCTCCTTCGAGCGAGCCGCCTTTACCCCTCGCACTGACGATGGGCGATCCTTCGGGTATCGGACCTGAAATCGCCGTTCTCGCTTGGCGCGACCGGGAACGCGGCGACCTCCCTCCCTTCGCCGTTTATGCCGATCTCGATCTCATGCTGGCCCGCAGCCGCCTCATCGCGCGCGACATCGAGATCGTCCCGGTTGCCGATGCCAAAGCTGCCGTCGGCGTATTCACGCGCGCGTTGCCGGTGGTGCACGTGCCCCTTATCCGGCGGTCGCGTCCTGGCGAACCGGATGCACAAAACGGTCCGGCGACCATTCTCGCCATCAAGCGCGCCGTCGCCGACGTCGCGGCGGGACGTGCATCCGCAGTCGTCACCAACCCCATCGCCAAAGCCGTGCTGTATCAAACTGGGTTCGAGCACGCCGGACACACCGAATACCTGGGCGCGCTGGCCAGGGAGTTCTGGCCGGCCGATCCCGCCGCTCCCGTGATGATGCTCGCCTCATCGGAATTGCGCGTCGTGCCGGTGACGATCCACGTCGCCTTGAAGGTCGTTCCGTCGCTGCTGACGACGGCGATGATCGTCGAAACGGCACGCGTCGTTGCGGCGGCACTGAAACGGGACTTCGCCATTGCCGATCCGCGCCTCGTGGTAACGGGCCTCAACCCGCACGCCGGCGAGGATGGCGCACTCGGGACCGAAGATCGCGACATCATTCAACCCGCGATCGAAGCCCTGAGATCGGAAGGGCTGAACATTACCGGGCCGCACTCGGCGGACACTCTGTTTCATGCTGCGGCCCGAACGACATATGACGCGGCCATCTGCATGTATCACGATCAGGCGCTGATCCCGATCAAGACGCTCTCGTTCGATGAAGGCGTCAACGTCACCTTGGGACTGCCATTCGTGCGGACATCCCCCGATCACGGCACGGCCTTCGGTATCGCCGGCAAAGGCATCGCCTCTCCAGCCAGCCTCAAGGCCGCGTTAAAGCTCGCGGCGGAAATGAGCGCGCGCCGCTCTCGCGCGACAGCGCCATGAGAAGCGAGCCCGGACCCGACGGCTTGGCGCCGCTGCGCAACGTCATCGAGCGTCATGGCCTCGCGGCCAAGAAATCCTTGGGGCAAAATTTTATTCTCGATCTCAATCTGACGCGCAAGATCGCCCGCGTCGGCGGCGATCTTGCGGACCGCACCGTCGTCGAGATTGGACCGGGTCCCGGCGGCCTGACGCGCGCGTTATTGATGGAGGGGGCCGGGCACGTCATCGCCGTCGAGCGCGACGATCGCTGCTTGCCGGTGCTTGAGGAAATCTCCGCCAGCTATCCCAGCCGGCTGAAGATCGAATCCGGCGATGCTCTCGAAGTCGATTGGGGCAAGCTGATAGACCCCGCGCATCCGGCCATGATCGTCGCCAACCTGCCCTACAACATCGCGTCGCTGCTGCTCGTTCGCTGGCTCGAAACGGAACCCTGGCCGCCGTGGTTCGACCGCATGGTGCTGATGTTTCAGCGTGAGGTCGCCGAGCGCATCGTGGCCGCGCCGCGTTCGAAGGCCTACGGCCGCCTTTCCGTCCTTGCGCAGTGGCGCACCGAGGCCAGGATCGCCATGAACCTGCCGCCCGAAGCCTTCACTCCGCCGCCGAAGGTATCGTCCGCAGTGGTCGACTTTCGCCCCATCCCGAACCCTGAGCCCGCGTGCCAGGTCAAGACGCTCGCCCGCGTGACGGCGGCGGCATTCGGCCAACGCCGCAAGATGCTGCGTTCGAGCCTGAAACAGCTGACGCCGATGGCCGAGCTTCTCTTGCGCGAGGCGGAAATCGCGCCGGAGCGTCGCGCCGAAGATCTCTCCGTTGCTGAATTCGCGAAACTGGCGGCGATCTTTGATCGCGGCGAATGGGATCGCCGCTAAAGCACGGCTTGCAGATCGCGCACGAATTCCGAAAGCCCAAGCAGGCGGGCCCGTTTCAATCGTTCGGCAACCAGGATGGCGTGAGCCGCCGCGACGCTCTGCTCTAGCCCCGTGTTGACGATCACGTAGTCATATTCGGGCCAGTGGCTGATTTCCGAAGAGGCCGCAGCCATGCGTCTCGCAACGGTTTCCGCCGAATCTTGCGCCCTTGTCCTGAGACGATCTTCGAGCACGTGCCCGGACGGCGGCAGAACGAAGACGCGCACGACATCGCCCGGCATTTTTTCGGAGAGCTGCTGCGCACCCTGCCAATCGATATCGAACAGGACGTCTTTTCCGGCGTGAATGGCGTCTTCGACCAACGCGCGGGGTGTGCCGTAATGATTGTCGAACACACGCGCCCATTCGAGCAGATCGCCGCGCGCCTTCATGATCTCGAACCGGTCGCGGTCGACGAAATGATAATCGACGCCGTCGCGTTCGCCCGGACGGGGCGCCCGCGTCGTGACGGAAACGGACATAGCGATGTTGCGGTCGGCGTCGAGTAAACGGCGTGCCAGCGTGGTTTTCCCGGCGCCGGAGGGCGACGAGATGATGTAGAGCAATCCACGCCGCGCGATGTGGGGTTCGGCTGCGGCACGATTTGTCGGATTTTCTGGCGTATCAGCGGTCATGCTATTCGACATTTTGCACTTGTTCGCGAAACTGGTCGATCACCGTCTT
>DATBRP010000110.1:0-4104 GCA_036560245.1 Hyphomicrobium sp. | reverse complement strand
GCCGGCAATTCTGATCGGCGCGATCTGGCGCGACGCAGGTAAAGTCTACAACGCCGTGGCGCTGCTCGACTGCGGCCGCATCGAGGCGGTCACTCTGAAATTCGATCTGCCGAACTACGGTGTCTTCGACGAAAAACGCGTGTTCGCGACCGGACCGATGCCGGGACCGTTGAATGTTCGCGGCGTGCGCATCGGCGTGCCGATCTGCGAAGATATCTGGAATTCCGAAGTCGTCGAGACGCTCGCGGAAACGGGTGCTGAGCTGCTCGTGTCGCCGAACGGTTCGCCGTTCGATTGGCTGAAACCGGACAACCGGATGAACATCGCCGTCGCGCGCGTGACGGAAAGCGGACTGCCGCTCGCTTATCTCAACCAGGTCGGCGGACAGGATGAACTCATTTTCGACGGCGCTTCTTTCGTGCTGAACAGCGATCGAAGCCTTGCCGTGCAGCTTCCGGCATGGCGCGAAGCCGTCGTCGTAACGGAGTGGACGCGAACGGCGTCGGGCTGGATGTGCAAAGCCGGCGAAGTAGCGAAGCTCGCGGAGGGTCCGTCGGCCGCTTATCACGCCTGCGTTTTGGGCCTCAAGGACTACGTCGCCAAGAATGGCTTTCCCGGCGTCGTGCTCGGGCTATCGGGCGGCATCGATTCCGCACTCGTCGCCGCGATGGCCGTCGACGCGCTGGGGCCGGAGCGCGTTCACGCCGTCATGCTGCCGTCGAAGTTTACCTCCGACGAAAGCCTCCTGGACGCCGCCGCCTGCGCCAAGGCGCTCGGCATCCGCTATGACAAGCTCTCGATCGAGCCCGCCGTGGCTGGCTTGACGTGGGGTCTCAAGGATCTCTTCGCCGGCACCAACGCCGACATCACCGAAGAAAATCTGCAAAGCCGCGTTCGCGGCACGATCCTGATGGCGATCTCCAACAAGTTCGGCGCCATGGTCGTGACGACCGGCAACAAGAGCGAGATGTCAGTCGGCTACGCGACGCTCTACGGCGATATGAACGGCGGCTTCAATCCGATCAAGGATCTCTACAAGACGCAGGTTTACGCACTGGCGCGCTGGCGCAACGCGCATGTTCCGGAAGGTGGCCTCGGCCCGCAGGCCGTCGTCATCTCGGAGCGGATCATCACCAAGGCGCCGACGGCGGAATTGCGCGCCAATCAGACGGATCAGGATTCGCTGCCGCCTTACGACGCGCTCGACGATATCCTCATCAGTCTGGTGGAAAACGAATTGCCGCTCGCAGCCGTCGTCGCGCGAGGTCACGCACTTGAGACGGTGAAGAAGGTCGAACGGCTGCTTTATCTCGCCGAATATAAACGCCGGCAGGCCGCACCCGGCGTGAAGATCTCGGCACGCAATTTCGGTCGCGACCGGCGCTACCCGATCACCAACCGCTTCCGCGAGGATGTGGCCGCGGAAACGACCGCGGCGCACGCGCATCCGGTGCGAACCGCCAAGCCCTCGACCGCCAGCGGCAGCGGCACTTAATCGTCACCCTCGGACGAGTAGAGAGCTTGCGTTCGACGGCCTGCACGTTAGGTTGCGCGCAACCTCCGATGAGCCCCGAGATTTCAATGACTCCGCGCGTTCGCTTCGCTCCAAGCCCCACAGGCCGCCTTCACATCGGCAACATCCGAACGGCGACGCTCAACTGGCTCTACGCCAGGAAGCACAAGGGAACGTTTCTGCTCCGTCTCGACGACACCGACACGGTGCGCTCGACCGACGAATTCGCCCAGGCGATCCGGGACGATCTCGATTGGCTCGGCCTCGCCTGGAACGAGGAAGCGCGCCAGCAGGACCGCACTGCGCGCTACGAGGCGATGGCCGCGACACTGAAGGCCAAGGGCGCGCTCTATCCCTGCTTCGAGACAGAAGACGAACTCGACCGCCGCCGCAAGCGCCAGCTCGCAATGCACCGGCCGCCGATCTACGATCGCGCCGCGTTGAAATTGTCGAAAGACGATATCGCGGCAAAGCTCGCGGCCGGAGAAAAACCGCACTGGCGCTTTCGCCTTCCCAACACGTCGGAGGGGAGGGGGCTCGCGCCGCAGCCTACGCTCGTTTCGTGGGACGATCTGATCCGCGGCGACCAGACGGTCGATCTCGGCTCGCTGTCCGATCCCGTTCTGATCCGCGAAGACGGAACGTTTCTCTACACGTTCACCAGCGTCATCGACGATATCGACTTCGGCATAACCCATATTGTGCGCGGCGAAGACCACGTCACCAACACCGGCGTGCAGGTGGCGCTGTTCGAAGCGGCAGGAGCGACGCCGCCGGCATTCGGTCATCACTCGCTGCTTGTCGGTGCCGACGGCCACGCACTATCGAAACGTCTCGGCGCGCTGTCGGTGCAGAGCTTCCGCGACGAAGGACTCGAGCCGATGGCCGTGCTGTGCCACGCCGCGCTGGTTGGCACGTCGGATGCCATCGAACCATTGACGTCGCGTGATGAACTCGCGGCGAAGCTCGACTTCTCGAAAATTTCGACGGCGCCGGGCCGCTTCGATGTCGCCGAACTCAAGACGCTCAACGGCAAGCTGTTGCACAAGCTCGGCTTTGCCGACGTTGCAGAACGGTTGCGCGAGCTGGGTGTCGAGGGAGGCGAGGATTTCTGGAACGCCGTCCGCGGCAACCTTGAAGTCCTGAGCGACGCGCGCCTCTGGTGGGACGTAGTCGCGCGCGAGATCGAGCCGGTGATCGAAGACCCGAAAGCGGCGAGCGCCGCCGCCGCTGTTCTCCCCGCCGAACCGTGGGGCGAAGACACGTGGGGTGCGTGGACGGCGGCGATCAAGTCAGCGACGGGCGCCAAGGGCCGAGCCCTGTTTCATCCGCTGCGCCTTGCTCTCACGGGCCGCGAGTCCGGCCCTGAATTGAAAGCGCTGTTGCCGTTGATGGGCAGAGCGCGCGTGCTCGCCCGCCTCGAAGGCAAGCGCGCCTGAAACGCCTCTGAAAACGATCGGGTCTTTTGTCTCCCGTCATCCTCGATGCGACGAGCATCGCAAGGCGCATCGGGGATCCAGCGTAAGGAGCGCCGGAGGCTCGATAATGCGTCTGCGACGAATCTTGCGCTGGATCCCCGGCCTTCGCTTGCTTTGTTGGCGTTGGCCACGCCGTTGCGCGGAGCTGGCCCCCAACGCCGCGCTCGGCAGAGGATGACGGAAGGGTCGCGGCCGGGATGACAAATCCGGGATGTTCCGCACGAGGCTTTCAACTCTCACGTCATGGCCGCGAAGGCGGCCATCCACGCAAGCCTCAGCGATCATCGTCAGTGGGCCCGGGCATGACGCCTGAATAGCCGACATAACTAGGCGGCTGATCGCCGGAGCTAAGGCTTCGCCTGCGTCTGCCACCCATCGGCACCGGCCGGCGGCGGCGCGGTAGACTGAGCCGTCACCGCGCGCGCATCGAGTCCAGAAGGATCGCTCGCCTCGGCCTGCTGCGGCGCGACGGCCGTCGACTTGCTGGGAACGTTCTCGGCCTTCTTCGCCGCGCTGCCGTCAGCCGGCACATATTCGGCGCTCTTGCATGAGCAGCCCTGAACGATTTCCTTGCGGTAGCGGAACGCGAATTTCAGCTTCGTATAAGCTTCCTGCGTCTTGAGCGCGACGGCCTGATCGACCGAACCACCCGGGTTTGGATAGTAATACAACTCTGCCGGTGCCGCGCATTTCGATGAACAGACGTCGGCGTCCTGCGGGAAGTGACTCGGCAGCGTCGAGAAGCTCACCGGAAAATAGTAGCCGTCGCAGAGGCGAACGCAGACCGTGCGGTACGTCTGCGCTCCGTTCGTCGCCCGTGGCGACCAGGCGCTGCCGCCGCTCGATTCTTCGTCCTCCCACATGCCGTCGCTGCGCCGGCGGGCCATATCGACATAGTTGGCGCCGCAGTTGTTGCGCGCCAGTTCGCGGATGATGTCGTCCTGGTAGGAGTGGCCGGAGGACCCGAGGATATCCTGCCTGCGGGCATCGAGGTCCGAAAGGCGGCGCTTCGAAACATCGACCTGACGGGCGAGATCCTTGCACTGCGGCGTGTTGCGGAATGTCTTGGTGAAAAGGAAGGAGTCGTAGCAGCCGCGGTCGAGTTGCGACTGG